>NZ_JAPCIV010000009.1:0-133903 GCF_027707585.1 Aeromonas sp. QDB39
GTTAGAAAGCCCCAAGTGTAACTATCACCTGGGGCTGGGGAAGTTGTGGCCTAATGGCTTATTTGGGCAACAACGCCATTTCCACCCCGACTCCTGATCCTCTTTCAGATCCTTGTCGAAATAGAGGGTCTTGCTGCGATCATTGCCATAAAACACCTTGACCCGCTCCAGGGTCAATTCCCGCCCTGCCTTGACCATGATGGATTTGGTCGGCCGGCAGGCGAGCATGGGAATGATGGCGGGATGATCGCCGACCCCGAGCAGAATGGTCTTGCCCAGCCGAAATTCATCATCGGCCATGGCGGGGGCGGCCAGCGCCCACAACAAGCCGGATAACAGAACGCCCTGCAGAACGCGCAGCCGCGCGGCGGCACAAGAAAAACCAGATAACAAAGACATGATGCCTCCCGAAAAAAACGGGGGACATATTAATTCATCAAGGCTAAACCCAGCCTGTACCGGCGCCCTGCCAGGCAGGGCACCGATACTCAGGACCAGCGTTTGAAGATGAGGGAGGTGTTGATGCCGCCGAAGGCGAAGTTGTTGGACATCAGGTACTCCACCGCCAGCGTGCGGCCGCTGCCCACCACGTGATCGAGCGGGGCGCAGGCCGGGTCCGGCTCGGTCAGGTTGATGGTGGGGGCAAACCACCCCTCCTGCATCATCTCGAGCGCCAGCCAGGCCTCGATGGCACCGCAGGCCCCCAGGGTGTGGCCGAAGTAGCTCTTGAGCGACGAGATGGGGGTACGGTCACCGAAGATGGCGGCGGTGGCGTGGCTCTCGGCGATGTCACCGCGCTCGGTGGCGGTGCCGTGGGCGCTGATGTAGCCGATGTCGGCGGCCGTGAGCCCGGCCTGGGCCAGCGCCATCTCCATGCAGAGCTGCATGGTCTCCTGCTGGGGCTGGGTCACGTGGGCAGCATCGCAGTTGGTGGCAAAGCCCACCAGCTCGGCGAGGATGGTGGCGCCGCGCGCCTGCGCATGTTCCAGCTCCTCCAGCACCAGGGTACCGGCCCCCTCGCCTATCACCAGCCCGTCCCGCTGCCGGTCAAACGGACGCGGTGCCAGTTCGGGGTTGTCGTTCATCTGGCTGGTGGCAAACAGGGTATCGAACACCACGGCCTCCGACGGGCAGAGCTCCTCCGCCCCGCCGGCCACCATCAGGGTCTGGTAGCCGTGCTTGATCGCCTCATAGGCGTAGCCGATGCCCTGGCTGCCGGAGGTGCAGGCGCTGGAGGTGGGGATGACCCGCCCGCGCAGGCCGAAGAACAGCCCGGTGTTGACCGCCGCCGTGTGCGGCATCATCTGCACATAGGTGGTGGCCGTGATGCTGGCGGTGCTCTTGTCGTTGAGCATGACCCCGAAGGCGCGGATGGGGTCCGTGCTGCCGGTGGAAGAGCCATAGGCGATGCCGGTGCGCCCGTCAGTGAGCGCCGGGTTGTCCAGCAGCCCCGCCTGCGCCAGCGCCAGCTCGGTAGCGACGGTCGCCAGCTGGGACACCCGCCCCATGGCGCGGGTCTTCTTGCGCGGATAGTGGGCCGGCAGCGTGAAGTCCGGAATGGGGGCCGCCAGCCGGGTGTTGAGGCCGTCGTAGATGGCCCACTCCGGCATGTTCACCACGGCGTTGCGCCCCGCCTGCAGGCGGGCCCGCACGCTCGGCCAATCCTGCCCGAAGGCGGTCACCCCGGCCATGCCGGTCACCACGACCCGCTTCATACCATGCCTCCGTTGATGGAGATGACCTGGCGCGTGACATAGCCGGCAATGTCGGACATCAGGTAGGAGACCAGCCCGGCCACCTCGTCGGCCTGCCCCATCCGCTTGAGCGGGATCAGCTTCAGCGCCTCCGCCTTCACCTCTTCGTCCACCATGCCGGTGTCGATGAGACCGGGGGCCACGCAGTTGACCGTGATCTTGCGCTTGGCGAGCTCCAGCGCCAGCGCCTTGGTGGCGCCCATGATGCCCGCCTTGGCGGCGCTGTAGTTGACCTGGCCCCGGTTGCCCATCAGCCCGGACACCGAGGAGATGGTCACGATGCGCCCGCCACGGCGCAGGCCGATCATCGGCATGATGCAGGGCTTGAGCAGGTTGTAGAAGCCGTCCAGATTGGTGTGCAGCACCCCGTCCCACTCCTCGTCGGTGAGGGCGGGGAAGGCGCCGTCACGGATGATGCCGGCGTTGCAGACCACGCCGTAATAGGCGCCGTGCTCGGCCATGTCGGCCTCCAGTTGCGCGCGGCAGCCCTGCCGATCGGCGATGTCGAACTGGAGCAGGCGCCCCTGCCCACCGGCCGCCTGCAGGCTGGCCAGGGTGGCTTCGGCCCCGGCCCGATCGCTGTGGTAGTGCACCACGATGGAAAAACCGTCGGCCGCCAGCTTGAGGGAGATGGCGCGGCCTATCCCCTTGCTGGCGCCCGTGACCAATACGCTAGAGATCATGAAGCTTCCTCAGGCTAACAAATCGGACAATTCGCCGGGGCTCGGCTGGTAGGTGGAGAGTCGCGCCTGGGCGCACTCCTCCCCCGCCAGCAGGATCCGGCAATCAAAACTGGCCATGCCGCCGTCTTGCAACAGGCAGCACGCCTCGATGGTGAGCAGGCTACCGGCCGCAAAGGCGGGGCGCAGGCAGCGATATTTGCGACTGCCGAGCAGCATGCCGATACGCACCGGCTCGCCGCGCAGCCGCCCCTGCATGCCGGCCCAGGCGGCGATGGTCTGGGCCATCAGCTCGATGCCGACCCAGCCGGGCAGGTTGCCCTCGCCATCCAGCAGCAGGGCATGACGGGCACCGATGCGGGTCTCGCAGCGCGCCTGCTGGGCATCCGCCGCGCAGAGCCGGTCCAGCAGCAACATGGGGGCCTGGTGGGGCAACAGGGTCTCGATGGCGGGCAGTGAACTTGGCTCATTCATGGTGGACGCTCCCAAGCAGCAGGCTGACATTGTTGCCACCGAAGGCAAAGGAGTTGGAGAGCACCCGGGGCGCCGCCAGCGGCACCTCGCCGTTCACCAGCCGGATGGGCGCCAGCGCCGGATCCGGCGTCGTCACCCGCTGGGGCGGCAGCGGCAGAGCGCGCTCCAGCAGCAGGCAGGCGAGTGCCGCCTCGATGCACCCCGCCGCCCCCAGGGCATGGCCGGTGAGCGGCTTGGTGGAGCTGCAGGGCACCTCGGCACCAAACAGCCGATGCACCGCCTGACTCTCCATGGCGTCGTTGAGACGGGTGGCGGTGCCGTGCAGGTTGACGTAGCCCACCTGCGCCGGCGTCAGGCCCGCCTGGGCCAGCGCCATCTGCATGGCCGCCTCGGCGCCGATACCGTCTGGATGGGGCGCCGAGATGTGCCAGGCATCGGAGGACTCCCCGGCTCCCAGCAGCGCCAGCGGCGCAGGCATGCGGCTCAGCAGGAACAGTGCGGCCCCCTCGCCGATGTTGATCCCCTGGCGCACCTCATCAAACGGCTGGCAGCGCGCACAGCTGAGGGACTCCAGGCTGTCGAAGCCGTTGAGCGTGAGCCCGCACAGGCTGTCGGCGCCGCCCACCAGCACGGCGTCCACCAGCCCGGCCGCCAGCAGCCGCTGGCCGCTGATGAAGGCGCGCGCGCTGGAGGAGCAGGCGGTGGAGATAGTCCAGGCCGGCCCGGTCAGGCCGAGGTGGCGGGCCAAAAATTCCGACGGCGAGCCCAGCTCCTGCTGGCGATAGTCAAAGGCGGGCGGCACGGCCTCCCCGCGCCGGGCAGCCGCCACCGCCAGCTCGGCCTCACCGATCCCGGCGGTGCTGGTGCCAAGCACCAGCCCCACCCGCGCAGGGCCATGTGCCGCCAGCGCCTCGTCGAGGGCGGGCCGCACCTGGGCCAGCGCCGCCAGCAGCAGCTGGTTGTTGCGCGAGGCGTAGGGGGCCAGCGCCGCCGGTATGGCCGGCAACTCGCCCTCCACCCGTCCCACCGGGGTCTGGCGGCCATCCAGCAGCGGCGCCCGGTGGCGATCCAGCGGGCTCACGCCCGACAGCTGCCAGGCCAGCAGCGCCTCGGCGCTGGCATCACGCCCGATTCCCAATGCCGAGACGAGGCCATAGGCGGCGATATAACAGCTCATTGGCTCAGGGTCTCCAGTTGCAGGCGATAGTGGAATACGTGCTGCTGCAGGCCGACCGGCTCGCGCACGCCGTCGACGTCGCGGTAGCGGATCTCGGTGACCAGAGTGCCGTCGGGGGCGCGCAGCCGGCGCAGCGGCCCTTCGTCGCGCAGCGTCCAGCCCGGTGGCAGCTGTGGCTGCCAGCTGGCGAGCGGCCAGTAGCAGAGCATCACGTCCGCCAGCACCTGGCTCACAGGCGGCATGCCGGTAGTGAGCAGCGGGCTGAGCTGGCGAGTTGAAATCCCCTGCTGGTCATAGCGCACCAGGAACAGCCGCACCCCGCTCGGGGTCAGCCCCACCAGGGTCAGCTGGCGGCCGTCGGCCTCCAGCACCGTCATCAGCTGGTGAGTGCTCTCCCCCACGCTGGCGGTCAACAGCTGCTGGCGATAGAAGGGGGCGGCCAGCACGGGGGCCGGCAGCGTCATGACGGTCCCCTTGTCGAGATAGGCGGTGGGGGTCGGCTGGCTGCTGCAGCCTGCCAGCAAGAGAATGATAAAGGCGAACAGTGGTCTCATGGTTGCTCCTGCTCCCGGTGGCCCTGGCATGCCGGCTTGTCCAATCCCTGTTTATCCAGCACCAGAGGCGACAACAGGAAGGCGGTAAAGATACCGCCACTCAGCACCAGACCAAAGCCCGCGATGGCAGAGGTGTGGCTCAGCGCCAACAAACCGAACGAGAGCTGGGTGGTCAGGTTGGCCAGCAGGATGGCGAACATGGTCGAACGCTGGCGCAGGGGATCCCCACCGCTGTAAGCGAAGAAGAGGCTGTAGTCGATGCCGATGCCGAAGATGAGGCTCATGGCCAGCACGCCGAACAGGGTGAGCGGCTGGCCGCAGGCAGCCAGCAGGGCCAACCCCGACCCCAGCGAGAACCCGCTGATCAGCAGGATCCGCCCCCCCTTGCGCCAACCGAAGCGGGCCCACAGCAGCCCCCCCACCAGGGCGATCGCCACCAGCAGCAGTTCGGTCAGTTTGACCCGGTAGTGGGCGAACAGCTGGCTCCACTGATTGCGCGGATCCTGCCAGAACACCCCCTCCTGCCCCTCGGCCAGGGCCGCCACGGCAACTGCATCGGTCACGCCGTTGACCGGCAGCCAGAGCGCCACCCGGCCATCGGCCATGGTATGCCACAGCAGCCGGCTGCCCTCGCTGACCGGGCTGGCCAGCCACTGCTGCGGGGTCAGAGGATGCCAGGGGCGAGGCTCGGCCTTGACCGGCACCCCGGCCTGGTTGAGCCGCGTCACCACCTCCGGCAACAGGCCCGTGAGGGCGGCGTGATCCGCCTGCTGCCGCGCCAGCGAGGGTAGCCACTGGGCCAGTGACACGAAGCCCGTCAACTGACCCTCTGCCTTGGCCTCGGCCAGTTTGCGGCTCATGGTCTCGAGCCGCTGCAACGCCGTTTCACCGTCGGCCGCCGTCACCAGGAAGCCGGTCATGCCCCCCTGCTGGCCGGTGAGGCGCTGGATCTGCCGCTCCTGGGCCTGCAGCTCGACGGGCAGCGGTTGCAGGCGGGCGATGTCGTCATCGACGGCCAGCCGGCTCAAGCCCGCGCCGATCAGGGTCAGCCAGAGCAGGGGCACGCCCCAGCGCAAGAGACGCCACTCGCGCCACCATCTGAGCCAGAGCGCCATCGGCACCAGCACACGGGCCTCCCGCTGGGGCAACTCCCCGAGCCAGAGCGGGTACAGGCAGAGCACGGTGATGAACGACGCCGTCAGCCCCACCAGGGCGCACAGGGCCATCTGCTGCAGGCCGGGGAAGGGGGCAAGCCAGAGCAGGCCATAGCCGACCAGGGTGGCGAACAGCGCCATCGAGAGGCTGGGCAGCAGGCGGACACGGGTCTGGTGCGGGCTCTCCCGCCGGCCATGCAGGCGCCGCTCGGTCAGGAAGTGGATCCCGTAATCTATGATGCCGACCAGGCTGGAGCTGATAACCAGGGTAAACATGTGCACCTCGCCAAACCACAGCAGCACCGCCAATACCCCCCAGGCGAGGCCGACGGCGATGGGCAGCAGGGAGATCCAGAGCGCCCGCAACGAGCGAAACGCCAGCCACATCAGCAGCAAGACCCCGACCGTGGAGCCGAGCCCTATGGTGGAGATGTCCTGCTGGGCCAGCTCGCTGGCATGCTGGCTGTAGAAGAGGGTGCCACGGCGCAGCAGCTCCACCCCCGGAAACTCGGTCTTGAGGCGTTGTTCCGCCTCGTTGAGCCGGCTCAGCAGCTCGCTGTTGCGGGCAAGGTCGAAGGCCGACAAGTCCAGCTCGGCGCGCAGCAGGTACCACTGCCGCCCGGCCTCGTCCCGGCTGATCAGCCAGCCGTGATCGAGGCGCAGGGGGCTGGCCATCTGCCCCTGCACCGCGGCCCGGGTCAGCAGCAGGGGATCGGCCTGCCACTCGGTGCGGGAGACGCCGCCAAAGGGGCTGTAGATCTGGCCGAGCACCCACTGGCTCCAGGCCTCTGGCCCCGCGGCCAGGCGCGCCCGGCTGCCCTCGTCGAGGCGCTGCCAGCCATAGTCATAGATGAAACCTTGCCAGGCGGCGGCCAGCTCCGGCTGGGCGGCGCGCACCGCGCTGAGCTCGGGCAGGGACTGCAGGTCTTTTGCCCACGCCTGCGCCGCGGCCAGCCCATCCTGCCCTGCCGGCAGGCTCAGCATCCAGACCAGCTGCCTATCGACCTGACGCAACAAACCCTCACGCAAGGCGGGATCCAGCGCGGATCGCTCCTCGTGGGGCAGCAGATCCATCAGGCTGGTGTTGATGCGGCTGTGGGAGAGTTGCCAACCGAGCAGCGCCAGCGCCAACGCGCTGAGCAGCAGCCAGAGCCAGGAGAGCCAGCGCCAGGTGGTTTCAGCTTGCAGCAAGAGGGGCTCTCCTCGTCCCGGCGGGGGCGCCGCGCTGGCGCGTCATCGTGCTAGTGGGCAGCAAAGCGGGCCTGCTCCTCAGGGGTTAATGGCAGGGAGCGATCTTGCCAGGCCGTGAAGCGGATGCGGGTGCTGTCACCCTGCTTGTCGGCGATGAGCAGCTGATCCAGCTGCCCCTGCCCGCTCAGGGTGAGGCTGGCAAACACCTTGTCGAGCGGTGCCAGGGTCGGCACCAGCACCAGCTGCCAGCCCGCCTCCGTGCTGTCAAAATCGATGCTGAAGTAGCGGCTCAGAGTCGCCTCGTCCGAGCCGAACAACGCCAGCAGCATCTGGCTGAACTCCAGCAGCTGGGGGTTGTCGATGACGGTGGCGGGCTGGCCCGCCATCTGCTGCACCATGCGCGTCGGCGTCAGGACCAGGGTCAGCGGGAAGGGTTTCTGCTGCTGCCACCAGAGCCCCTGATCGCGCACCAGCAGCAGCTCGCCGGAGGCTTTGAGCGGCTGGCTCAGCCCCGCCACCTGCTTCTCCTGCTCGAAACTGGCCTGCTTGGCCTGGTTCAGGGCGAGCAGCTGCTGCACCTCGGCCCGGCTCAGGGGCGCCGCCAGCAGCGGCCATGTCAGCAGCAGGATCAGACTGGCCAGCAGCGGCCTTGTCAGCCGGCTCATTGGCTCACCCCCAGCTTGTCCAGCAGCACCTGGGGCGAGGCCAGACACATCTCGCCGCTCGCCTTGCTGACCGCCACCTGGATGCTGTAACCCTTGCTGGTGCGGGTGCCGCTCGCGGCGTCGCTCAGCAGGTAGTCGATCTTCAGGCGATTCTGGTACTCGGTCAGGGTGGCGCGCACCCGTACCCGCTGGCCGAAGCGCAGCGGCGCCAGGTACTTCATCCGGGTGTCGATGATGGGCCAGAGGTAGCCGGAGGCCTCCATTTGCGGGTAGTTGTAGTCGATGAGATCGAGCAGGGCGCAGCGGGCCAGCTCGATGTAGCGAAAGTAGTGGCCGTGCCAGGCAACCGCCATCATGTCCACATCGTGGAATGGGATGGTCACCTCGACTTCGGCGCTGATCTGCCAGGGTTCAGGCGTAGTCTGGATACGGCTCATAGTGAAGATTCCTGATAGAGGGGATAGTGACGCTGGCGAATGCGGGCGATCAGCGCCCTCAGCTCGGGCTCGAGCCCCCGATCTTCCAGCAGCGGGGCAAACTCGGCCCGCACCTGCGCGACCATGGCGGCCAGCGCCGTACCGAGCGGGCGGGTGAAGGGGGTAGGCCGGGCGAGACGCAGCTCGACACCCTGCACCGCCGCCAGCAGGCAGGCGGCCGCCACCTGCTCGGTCAGGGTCAGCACCCGCAGCGCATCACGCGCCGCTATGGTGCCCATGCTCACCTTGTCCTGGTTGTGGCACTCGGTGGAGCGGGAGAAGACACTGGCAGGCATGGTCTGCTTGAGCGCCTCCGCAGTCCAGGCCGAGACACCGATCTGCACCGCCTTGAAGCCGTGGTTGATCATCTGCCGCTCATCCGGCGCGCCGGAGAGGTTGCTCGGCAGGCCGCCGTTGAACTTGCTGTCCACCAGCTGGGCCAGCTGGCGATCCAGCAGGTCAGCCAGGTTGGCGACGGCCGCCTTCATGCTGTCCATCGCCATGGCAATGTGGCCGCCGTAGAAGTGGCCGCCGTGCATCACGTGCTCCTCCTCGCCGTCGATCAGCGGGTTGTCGTTGGCGCTGTTGAGCTCGTTTTCGATGAGCTGACGCCACCAGGGCAGGCTGTCGGCCACCACCCCGATGACATGGGGGGCGCAGCGCAACGAGTATCTGTCCTGCAGCCGGTTGCTGTGGCGCGGCAGCTCGCCGGCCACCAAGTCTTCCCTCAACCAGGCCGCGATCCCCTGCATGCCGGGATGCGGCTTGGCGGCAAACAGCCGCTCGTCGAAGTGGAAGGCGTTGCCACCCATGGCGACGCTCACCAGGGCGGTGATCCGGGTCGCCAGCCGCATCAGGTAATCGGTGCGGGCATAGGCGAGGCAGGCCAGCGCCGTCATCACCGAGGTGCCGTTCATCAGCGCCAGCCCCTCTTTCGGTCGCAGGGTAAGGGGGGTGACCCCCAGCTCCTGATAGACCTCGGCGGCGGGGCGCAGGCGGCCCTGCTGATGGAGCTCGCGCTCCCCCACCAGCACGGCGGCGACGTAGGAGAGCGGCGTCAGATCGCCGCTGGCGCCCACCGACCCCTCTTCGGGAATGCGCGGCACCAGATCCTGCTCCAGCAGCCAGCAGAGCCGCTCGAGCAAGGCCGGGCTGACCCCGGAGACCCCCTGCGCCAACGAGCAGAGCCGGGTCGCCAGCACGGCGCGCGCGGCATCGAGCTCGAGATCCGCTCCCAGCCCGCAGCCGTGAAAACGGGTCAGGTGCAGCGGCAGCTCAGGCACCAGCTCGGTTGGCACTGGCCGGGTCACCGAGTCGCCGTAGCCGGTGGTCACCCCGTAGATGACCCCCTCCTCGGCCAGCAGCCGGTCGAGAAAGTCGGCGCCCCGCTGGATGCGGGCCATGAAGGCGGGATCCGGATTCAGTGCGGGGGTGGCGCGCCCTTCGGCCAGCGCCACCACGTCCTCTATGGTCAGCGGCTCGGCGCCGAAGGTGACCCTTCTCATCTCACTCTTGTTCATCGGTCAGCTGCCAGAAATCAAAAAAGTTGAACCAGTCCAGCGGGGCCTGCAGGCAGTGATGCTGCAGGCGATCGGCATAGGCCTGCACGCGGGACGCAAGAATCTGCTGGCGCCCCTGCCGTGGCAGGGGTTGGCCGTCGGCAAAGGGCTCGAAATGTACCCGAAAGCGGCCCTGCTCCTTGAGGCCGAACATCAGGTAGACCGGGCAGCCCAGCACGCTGCTGAGCACGAAGGGCCCGAGCGGAAAGGGCGCCGGCGCGCCGAGAAAGTCGGCCCAGATCACCCGTTTCTCCCGGGTCACCGAGGTGCGATCGCCGACGATCACCACCCACTCCCCCCGCTCCAGTTTCTCCTTGAGCAGGATGGCGGTATCGGCCCCCAGCTCCTGCACCTGGATGAGATTAAGGTGCGAATCCGGATTGATCTGTTTGAGCAGGGCGTTGAAGCGGGCCGCATGGCGGGTGAACACCAGCGCATTGATGCGCAGCCCCTGCTTGCGGCTGCCCAGGGCGCGGCACAGCTCCAGATCGCCGAGGTGGGAGCCCAGCAGCAAAACCCCCTGACCGCTGTTGATGGCCGCCTGGTAGTGCTCCGCCCCCACCAGTTCCACCTCTTGCTCGGTGATGTCGCCGCGCCAGCCCGCCAGCTTGTCGAGCGCCGCCTCGCCAAAGCGCAGGAAGTGGCGAAAGCTCGATCTCGGCTCAGGGGGCAACGTCACACCGCTCGCATCGGCGAAGGACTCGAGGCGGGTCAGATAGGCTTGGGATGCCTGGCGCTGGGCCCGACCGGTCAGCCAGAAGTAGCCGATGACCGGGTAAAGCAGCAGGGAGAAGCCGCGCCGCCCCAGCAGGCGATAGCTGGTCAGCATGATCTGCATGCCGAGCAGCGATCCCCGCTCCGGGGTGCGCGACCAGTGGGTGCGCCGCTCGCGCCACAGCTGCGCCGCCCGGGCGCAGAGGCGGCGGGGCCAGCGGCCGATGCGCAGCAGCTGATCCCACAGCAGGCGGCACACCAGCCGGGTGTGCATCCAGGAGATGTCGCGGTTGTCGCGCCAGAGCTGGAAGTGGGAGCTGCCATCGGCGGGATAGATGACCCGGGTCGGTACGAAACGCACCGCCACCCCGGCCCAGTAGAGGCGCACCATCACCTCGGTGTCGAAATCCATCCGCCGACCCAGCGCCACCCGATCGAGCAGCGCGCAGGTGGCCGCCAGCGGATAGACCCGAAAGCCGCACATGCTGTCCTTGATGGCGAACGACAGCGTCTCGATCCAGACCCAGACATGGGTGATGTAGCGGCCGTAGAGGCGCCCCTTGGGCACGGAATCATCGTAGAGCGGGCGGCCGGAGACAAGCGCCGCCGGGTGCTTGCCCGCCTCGGCCAGCAGGGCCGGAATGTCCGCCAGATCGTGCTGGCCGTCGGCATCCACCTGCAGGGCGTGGCTGAAGCCGAGTGCATGGGCGCGGCGCAGCCCCGTCATCACGGCGCCGCCCTTGCCCTGGTTGTGGGGGTGGCGCAGCAGGGTGACCCAGGGGTAACGCGCAGCCAGCGCAGCCAGCTCGGCGGCGGCGACCGGCTCGCTGCCATCGTCGATCAGCAGGCAGGGCAGCCCGTATTCGGCCAGCCGTGCCAGCACGGCGGCCAACGGCCCGGCGTGGTTGTAACAGGGGATGAGAATGCAGGGCGTCATGGGATCAGTCGCACCCGTCCGCTGCTCGCCGGCTCATCGCCGAGCAGATAATGAAAGAGAAGCTGGCCCTTGTCCGCCTGCCACTGCAGGTGCAAGCTGCACTCGGCCCCGGGGCGCAGGGGGCGCTGGAACTTGAGCTGATCCACCCCGTGAAACGGCTGCGCCAGCTTGAGCAGGCTGGCGGCATAGTGCATCACCCAGTGGATCTGGGTCACCCCGGGCAGCAGGGGCGCACCGGGAAAATGGCCTGCAAACCAGGGCAAATCGGGATCGAGCCGCAGTTGCAGGCGCACCCCGTCGGCCAGCGTCTCGCAGGCCAGCACGGTGGGCAAGGTGTTCGCTGGCAGAGAGTCAACCGAGAGGCGCATCGAACAGCTCCTTGAGTTGTGGCCAGGGGCGCTTGCCCTGGGTGTTGACGGGCATCTGCTCGACCCGGCGCACGCTGCGCGGCAGGGCGACCGGCTCGAGCCAGGGACGCAGCTGCTGGCGCAGGGCCAGCAGGAAACGCCCGGGCCCCAGCTCAGCCCAGCGGGCGGCGCCCAATTCGCTCAGCACCAGCACGGCGCCGAGGATCTGGCGCTGGCCCTGTTGCAGCGGCAGCACGGCGGCTGCCTCCACCTCCGCCAGTGCCTGCAGGCGCGCCTCCACCTCGTCGAGGGAGATGCGCTTCTCCTCCAGCTTGACCACCCGATCCTGGCGGCCCAGCAGCTCGAAACCGCCCTCGTGCAAGGCGATGCGATCGGCGCAGGCCAGCCACTCCGCCGTCGGCAGGAAGGGGGAGCGCAGCAGCAGGCTCTGATCCGGGCCGACCCGCACCTCGACTCCGGGTAGCGTCGTCCAGGGGGTATGTACCAGGTGGCGCTGGCGCCAGCCGATGCCGCCGGTCTCGCTGCTGCCGAAGATCTCCACCGGCAGCTGACCGAGCAGCTGTCTGGCCTGCTGGGCATCGCCCGGCTGCAGGGGACCGCCGGAGGAGACGATCAGCCGGCAGCCCGCGGCAGCAATGGCCGGGTCGAGCCGGCTCAGAAACGCTGGCGAGGCGATCAGGCACCAGGGGGCCGTTTGCAGCGCCAGCTGCTCCGGGTAGTCGATGCTGCGGCGATCAAAGGGGAGACCGAGGCTGAGCGGCAACAGAATGCGAAACAGCAGGCCGTAGATGTGCTGGTGACTGACGCTGGCCAGCACCCGGGTGCCCGCCAGCCGCTCGCCCCACAACGCCATCTGCACCCGCAACTCCGCCTCCAGCTGGGGCCAGGCCTTGGGGATCGCCTTGGGCTCGCCAGTGGAGCCGGAGCTGAACAGGGTGAGCTCGAGGAGCTCGGGCGGCTGGACCGCCCCGTCTGCCTCCGGTTCGTCATCCGCCACCAGCAGCGGCAGCCTGAGCTGCGCCGCCGTGAGCGCCGTCCCCGGCAGCTCGCCGTCGGTGAGCAGGCCGTCGAACTGACTCTGCAGCGCCTGCAGACCGGCCAGCCGCTGATGACCCGGCAGGATGGCCTGGTGCCCGCCGAGGGCGCAGGCAAGCAATGCCTGGGCAAACAGCAGGCTGTCATCGAAACAGAGCGCCCAGCGCATGCTTGGCCGCTCTGGGCCGGCCAGACGGGCCATGGCCCACGCCAGTTGCTGGCTGCCGCGGCGCAGCTCGGCCAGGGTCACCTCGCCATCCGGGCCGAACGCCACCACGCTTTCGCCGTCCCGCTGCCAGATAGTTTGCAGCAGGGTCATGGGGCCTGCCTCTTGAGCAGGCGGCGGCGCACCAGATACTCAGCGCCCATCAGACCGCCCATCAGGGCGTAGCTGATGAGGCCGTTGTAGAGGCTCCAGAGCGCCAGATCCCCGTGCCAGATGGTGAAGGCCGCCAGCGCGCCGTTGATGACGAAGAAACCGCACCAGACCTGGGTCACCCGCCGGGTATAACCGATGGCTGCCGGCGGCAAAGCGGGATCCTGCAGGCGGGCCAGCCGCTCCACCAAGCTCATGGGACGGGTCAGGCTCCAGCCGAACAGGCAGAGCAGCGCCAGGCTCACCGCCAGCGGGTAGTAGAGCAGCCAGTGCCGGGCACTGAACAGGGCCGACAGCAGGGTCAGCCCCAAGCCGATGCAGGCCAGCAGGCGGCCCAGCCAGAGCCACTCCGGCAAGGGGCCGAGCCGAACCCGCCCCTTGAGCAGGCCGGGCAAGAGCCGCAGCGAGAAGATAAGCAGCAGACCGAGCAGCAGCGGGGTCTGACCGGCGTGGGTCAGCCCCCAGTAGACCGCCAGCGGGTAGAGCAGCAGGGCACCACCGGCCAGCCAGGAGAGCCAGCGCATCATGGCAGGGCACGCACCGGCATCAGGCGTCGGCCAGCAGACGCTCGACCGCATCCACCACGTCGTTTACGCTGCGCACCGACTTGAACTCTTCCGGCTTGATCTTCTTGCCGGTCAACTTCTGCAGGTGCACCACCAGATCGATGGCGTCGATGCTGTCGAGCTCGAGATCCTGATAGAGACGGGCCTCGGGGGTGATGGCCTCTTCGTCGACCTCGAACAGCTCGACGAGGGCAGCCTTGATCTGGGCAAAGATGTCGTCACGGGTCATGGCTCAGGCCTCCCCTTTCGACTGGGCCTGCACCAGGGCGACCAGGGCCGTGACGGAGGCAAAATGACGACGGGTGTTTTCATCCTCGGCGGAGAGCACGATGCCGTAGCGGCCCTTGATGGCAAGGCCCAGCTCCAGCGCATCGATGGAGTCCAGCCCCAGGCCGTCACCGAACAGCGGCGCCTGACTGTCGATGTCGTCAGGGGTGAGCCCCTCGAGGTTGAGGCTGTCGATGATGAGTTGTTTTATCTCTAGATGCAGGTCTTGCATAACTGTTCCACATACTGTCATTGGGGCCCCGGTTGCAGGGCCTGGGTGAGAAACCGGGTCAACTGGCGGGCGGCCAGCGCACTGCTCTGGCCGGTGGCGACCACCTCGTCCGCCGCCACTTGCTGCAGGAATTCTATGGTGAAAATCGGCTTATTTTCCGGGATCTTGAACCATTTGTCCTGCTTGGTAAGAAATCGGGTGCTGCAGTGGATCCGCACCAGTTGCAACGGCACCTGGCTGCGCACCGCCAGCTGGGCCGCACCGCGCTGCAGCTTGATGGGTTCGCCCGGGGTGGTGCGGGTTCCTTCCGGGAACACCAAGAGCAGGCCGCCCACCCGGATCCGCGCCTGGCACAGGGCCAGCAGATCCTCCCCTGCCACGTTGGGCAGGTAGTCGGCGGCCCGCACCACGCCGCCGATGAAGGGGTTGCGCCAGAGGGACTGCTTGACGATGCAGTCGCACACCGGCATCTCGGCCGCCAGCATGACGTAATCGAGCAGGCTGGGGTGATTGGCCACCACCAGGGCGCCGCGCAAGTGGGTGGGCATGCCGCTCACGCGGTAATCGAGCACTCCCCAGCCGCGCAGCACGCCGAGAAACAGCCGAAAGCTGTGGCGAATGGTGAGCTGGGCCAGGGTACGGCGCCGCTCGCCGCGCAGACAGAGCGCCAGCAGCGGAAACCAGAACAGGGAGAGCAGCAAGCCCCCCACCCCGAACAGGGTGAAGCCCAGAGCCGTGCCGATAAGTCGCCAGCCCCGGTTCAGCAACGCTGCCATCTCCACTCCTGACGGTCATCAGCGAGGATCAGGGTCGGCTCGCCTCGCAGCAGGGCACGCCAGCAGGCCAGACTCTGCGGCAGCGGGCGGGCGGCCGACGCGGCGGTGCGACGTGCCCCCGCACAGTGCCACTGGTCGCCCGCCGTCAGCACCAGCCCCAGCGCATGGGGTGGCGCCTCCTCCGCCAGCCAAGGGCGGTGAAACGCGGGCACCGGCCCCTCGAAGGCCACCAGCAACACCCGACGGGCACCGGCCTGCAGGGCGCAGACCGCTTCGGTCAGACCCGCCATCAGGCTGTTCTCCCCCGCGGCCAGCGAGGTCATGGGGATGGCGGCCTTGCCCTGAATGGAGCAGAGTCCGGCGGCAGTGTTGTGCACCGACATGGAGAAATCGGTGGGCGACAACGCCTGCCCGTCCGCCAACGCCTGCAGCAGGGTCATGGAGCGGGCCAGCTCGCCGTGGCGGCTGACGAAGACGGCACTGTCTGTCTGGTGGCGGGCCAGCAGGCTCAGCCCCACCTGCACCGCCAGCCGGGCCCCCTGACTCAGGCGGCGCGCCATCATCATCGGCAGCAAGGGGGTGGCGGGAAACGGCGGGTCGACCGGCCAGCGGCCCTGCTGCGCCCACGCCTGCCAGGCAGCCTCATCGGCCAGACCGGGTGACAGGGCCTGACTATCCAGCAGCGAGAAAGAGAGCATGTTTCGGGCAACCTGTCCTTACATCGATGGGTGGACGCGAAGACGATAAAAGGCACTCACCCGGCGGGCAGTGCCTGCTCCACGACATTGAATGGCGTCATCGGCTTAATACCGGCGGATAATACCATTATTCATCAAAAATAATAGCCAGCGCAGATTATCAACCGCCTTGGTGATTGAAAATAAACTATTTGTGTTGTCTCATTGCCACGCCCAAATTGATGAATATCCTTCCCAAGGAAAATATTATGAAACTCATTAATAAAATATCCCTGCTGCTGGCCTGTGCCCTGCTTGCCGCCTGCTCCACCAGCCAGCCAATTCGCAATATGGCAGCCAATCCGGTGCCCTTCAATCTGACCGAAGAACAGGTAGCCAATGCCATTATTACGGCCGGCATCAGCAAGAGCTGGGTAATGCGCCAGGAGCAGCCAGGACTAATTCGAGGCCAGGTCAATGTGCGCCAGCATCAGGCGGTGATCAATATTCCTTATAGCGCTCGCGATTATTCCATTAATTATGTGAGCAGCGTCAATCTGGACGACAAAGGCAAGGGCAGCATCCACCGCAGTTATAACCGCTGGGTACTGGGTCTGAACCAGGCCATTCAGGCGGAACTCGCCCGCACCCAGAGCCGCTGATCCGGCAGGAGCCACCCCGTGAATCACTATCAGGCGGATCCCTACAACGCGCTGGAAGCCATCAGCGAGGCCCAGAAAATTGCCTTCGGGCCCATGCTGTTTCAGGCCAGCTGGTGCCTGCGTGAAACCGGGGTGCTGGCTTATCTCGAGACCCGCGGCTCGCAGGGTGCCGCGCTGGCCGACATCGCCCAGGCGTGTCAGCTCAGCGAATACGGCGCCGGCGTGCTGCTGGACATGGGGCTCGGCGGCGGGCTCTGCTATCTGAGCGAGGAGCACTATGTGCTGGGCCGGGTCGGCAAATACCTGCTGCACGACGCCATGAGCCGGGTCAATCTCGACTTCACCCAGCACGTCTGCTATCAGCCCCTCGCCCACCTGCTCGACGCCATCCGTGACGGCACCCCGGCCGGTCTGCAGGAGTTCGGCCCCTGGCAGACCCTCTATCCGCACCTGAGCGAGCTGCCCGAACCGGCCCGCCGCAGCTGGTTCGCCTTCGATCACTTCTACTCCGACTGGGCCTTCCAGCAGGCCCAGGACAAGGTGTTCGGCTACGAGCCGCGCCACCTCTACGATCTGGGCGGCAACACCGGCAAGTGGGCCATCGCCTGCGCCAGGCGGGATCCGGCGCTGCAGGTCACCATCCTGGATTTGCCCGAGCAGCTGGCGCTGGCCCGCTGCAACATCGAGGAGGCGGGGCTGGCGACGCGGGTGCATGGCCACCCGGTGGATCTGCTGCAGGCAGGCCCCCTGCCCGGCGAGGCGGATATCTGGTGGATGAGCCAGTTTCTCGACTGCTTCAGCCACGCGCAGATCGTCGCCATCCTGAACCGGGTCCGGCTGGCCATGAAACCGGACGCCCGGGTCTGCATCCTGGAGCTGTTCTGGGACAGACAATCCTTTGAAGCCGCCAGTTTCAGTCTCAACGCCACCTCCCTCTACTTCACCTGTCTGGCCAACGGCAACAGCCGCTTCTACCACTCCAAACAGCTGTACCAGTGCCTGCGCGAGGCCCACTTTCACGTGGAGGCCGAGCACGAGATCCCGGGGCCGGGCCACACCCTGCTGGTTGCCCGCCCGTTGCACACGAGGCCATAATGCCGCCATCGGCATGGAGATGATGATGAAACGAGAAGGAGCACGGCATGAGGCGTGACTGCATGACCCTGATGGCCCTCGGCTTGACCCTGGGCAGCCTGCTCGGCGGCTGCGCCGACATCAAGGAGGCGGGCAGAACCGTGGGGCACACCACTCGCAACGTGACCCGCGAGATTGGCCACACCACCCGCGACGTGACCCGGGAGATCGGCCACGGCACCCGGGATACCGTCAAGAAGGTCGGGGATGAACTGAGCAAATGAAAACAGGGGCCGCGGCCCCTGTTTTCATGGTGCTCATGACCTGGCTCAGTTGCCCCACATGGCCATCAGCTGAGACTCCATGGCCTCTTCCTGCTCATCCGGCAGCTCGGCGAAGAAGTCCAGTCCAGTCTGCTCCTCCACCGCATCCACCGTCACTATGTAGTCTGCCAGCTTGCTGGCCGACACGTTCTGCTGCGGCAAGATGAAGGCGATCGCCTCCTTGTTGGCCACATCCATCACCACCCGGTAATAGGCGTGGGGCACGGTCACGCCGTTGCCGATGGAGGCATCGGAGTTGGTGAAGATGGGGCCGGTGATCACATAGACATCCTGATAGGCGATGGCCCACTGCCGGGTCTTCTCCTCCAGGATGCGCCAGGCCCCCTGGTTGAGCGCCGGCAGCTGCGGGGTCATGTTGGTCAGCAGAAAGCTCTGCTTCATGGTGGTGGCGGTGGAGCGCATGTCCGCCGCCGGCGCCTGGTGGCCACGGTCATAGCCAGAGCCCTTGTAGTCGGCCAGGGTGGCGCGGAACTGCACCGGCACCTCCTTGTCCTCGGCAAAGGCATCCTTGCGCGGCACCTGGCCCTGGGCGCTGGCGGCCGTCATCCGGTAAGAGACCCAGTCAGAGACCTTGGTGTCGTAGTTGTAACCGGCGGCATAGCCGTCACGGCACAGCAGTTGACTGGATTGGCTGGGCACCCCGAGCTTGACGTGATCCTTGCATTGGAAGCCCGCCGCCAGGCTCGGGAAGGTGGTGAGAGTGAATCCGATAGCCAGAACTAATTTATTGATATTGTTCATTATTATGCCACTCCTTGTATTAGGCGGAGTGATTTGACACCAGGTCGGATGAGTAAGGCAATCGAACAAATTGTGAGCGTGTCGGAAATGTGAAGAGGGCTGCAAATCGGTAAAATCGCCGCCGCCAGCTGGGGGATTGTCATCCCTTTGTCATTGTGTAGTGCAGTAACTTCGAGAGGCTTATCAGATAGATAGGAACAAAAAAGCGGAGCCGGTGGCTCCGCTGCAATCATCACTCCCGCTCAGCTCTTGACCTGAGGCCTGGGGGTATCGGGTTGGGAGGGCGGCAGAATAGGCAACACTATCTGCGGCTGCTCGCCGGTCAGGCTCTTGAGGTAGGCGGTCATGTCGTCCGCCTCCTGCTCGCTCAGGGTCTGGCCGAGCTGGATGTCAGCCATGATCTGCACCGCCTCCTTCAGATCCCACACCGAGCCGTCGTGGAAGTAGGGGTAGGTCAGCTCGATGTTGCGCAGGGTCGGCACCTTGAACCAGCCGATGAACTGCTTCTCGCCGGTCACGGCGCCGCGTCCCTGGGCCGGGTTGTCGGTCTTGAACGGCTTGACCAGCCCCATCTTCTGGTAGGAGTTGCCGCCGATGGCCACCCCGTTGTGGCAGGCGGTGCAGCCCTTCTCCTTGAACAGCTGATAGCCCTTCAGCTGCTGCGCGGTCAGCGCCTTGGCATCCCCCTTCAGCCAGCGATCGAACGGCGCATTGGGGGTTACCAGGGTCTCCTCGAAGGCGGCGATGGCATCGGTCACCTCGTCGATGCCGAAGTCTGCCTTGCCGTACACGGCGCTGAACCGGGTCCGGTACTCGGGCAGGGTGTGCAGGGTTTCCACCGCCAGCTTGTGGGTGAAGGCCATCTCCAGCGGGTTCTCGATGGGGCCCGCTGCCTGCGCCTGCAGATCCTTGGCGCGCCCATCCCAGAACTGCACGAAGTTGAGGCTGGAGTTGAGCACGGTGGGCGAGTTGATCGGCCCCTCCTTCCACTTGTGGCCGAGGGAACTGACCTGGTTGTCTACCCCGCCGGTCGCCAGGTTGTGGCAGGAGTTGCAGGAGATGGCGTTGGATTTCGAGAGCCGCGGCTCGAAGAACAGCATCTTGCCCAGCTCGACTTTTTCCGGTGCGCTCACCTTGGCCGCTTCCACCGGCTGGATCGGCTCGTTCGCCCACCCCATCCCTGGCAGGCCCAGCGCCAGCAACAGACAATATTTATTCATTTTTTCTCTCTCCCTTGTGGCTGTGCATAACAGCAGCCTCAGCCTGCCCGGGAAAGTCTGTGCGTTATTTGCTCAAGATCAAATGAGACCAACAAAAACCACATTAAAAACAATGAATTAATATATTACAGACGGACTGGTGGCGGGGACTTGCGCGGCAAAAAAGAGCTGAATTCCGATGAGTGAATTATGAGCAAATTCATCTGCGATAACAGCCAATTAATTAGATTGCTGTCATTGAATAAAGCGATTATTCAATATGCAGGCGTGACCGCCCATTATTTAGATTCATATTAAATACATCATAAATATCGTCGGCGATCACCCAACCAATAATAAAAATACCGTCTGACCTTCTGTATCCCGCAATTCAGATGATGCCTTCCGTTATTTCCTCGTCAATGCAGGAAACGGATCGCCGTGCTTTTCAATCAAGATAAGGATGCATGATGAGAAAGTCCCTGTTGGCCGCCGCCCTGTTGCTCTGCCCCGCCGCCTTCGCCGCCACCCCCCATTGGGAATACAGCGGTGAGGCCGGCCCGGCGCAGTGGGCCAGACTGACCCCGGAATTTGGCCAGTGCGCGGGCAGCAACCAGTCGCCGGTCAACCTCGACGGTTTGGTCGAGGCCGAGCTGGCCCCGCTGCAGTTTCACTACCTGGCGGGGGGCCGCAGTGTCACCAACAACGGCCACACGGTGCAGGTCGACTATGCCCTGGGCAG
Source organism: Aeromonas sp. QDB39 (assembly GCF_027707585.1). Taxonomy (NCBI): domain Bacteria; kingdom Pseudomonadati; phylum Pseudomonadota; class Gammaproteobacteria; order Aeromonadales; family Aeromonadaceae; genus Aeromonas; species Aeromonas sp. QDB39. Next base: position 20,395 of record NZ_JAPCIV010000009.1, read on the forward strand.
CAGCCTTGAGCTCGACGGCATGCGCTTTGAGCTCAAGCAGTTCCACTTCCACGCCCCCAGCGAAAACCTCATCAAGGGCCACTCCTATCCGCTGGAGGGGCACCTGGTGCATGCCAACGCCAAGGGTGAGCTGGCGGTGGTGGCGGTGATGTTCGAGCCGGGCCAGGCCAATGCTGCCCTGAGCCAGGCCTGGCAGCTGCTGCCAGCCAAGGCGGGAGAGAGTCACGCCTTCAAGGAACCGATCTCGGCCGAACAACTGCTGCCCGCTAAACGCGACTACTACCGCTTCAGCGGCTCGCTGACCACCCCACCCTGCTCGGAAGGGGTGCGCTGGCTGGTGATGAAGCAGCCGGTGCAGGTGAGTCAGGGCCAGATCGACGCCTTCAAGGCGGTGATGCACCACCCCAACAACAGACCCGTGCAGCCGCTGCACGGTCGGCTGGTACTGCAATAACGCCCCCGGCCACTCACAAAGCCGAGATGAAAAAAAGAGGGCCCACGGGCCCTCTTTTTTTGTTGCAACAGCGGATCAAAGGCTGGCGGCGATGCGCGCCCCCAGCGCGGCATTGTTCAACACCAGCTGGATGTTGGCCGCCAGCGAGTTGCCGCCGGTCAGTTCGCACACCCGGGCCAGCAGGAAGGGGGTGGACTCCTTGCCCTTCACTCCCTGCTCGTCCGCCTCTCGCAGTGCCTGGGCAATGGCGGCATCGATGTCGGCCTTGGGCATGGCAAACTGGGTCGGGATCGGGTTGGCCACCACGGCGCCACCCGCCAGCCCCAGCTCCCACTTGAGGCGCAGCGCCTGCGCGATCGCCGCCGGGCTCTCGAGGCGGTAATCCACCTTGAAGCCACTCTCGCGGGTGTAGAAGGCGGGCAGCTCTTCGGTCTGGTAGCCGATCACCGGCACACCCTGGGTCTCCAGGTACTCCAGGGTCAGACCGATGTCGAGGATCGACTTGGCGCCGGCGCAGACCACGGCCACCGGGGTCTGGGCAAATTCCTGCAGGTCGGCCGAGATGTCGAAGGTCTCCTGGGCGCCGCGGTGCACGCCGCCGATGCCGCCGGTGGCGAACACCCGGATCCCGGCCATGGCAGCGATGATCATGGTGGAGGCCACCGTGGTCGCCCCCAGCCCCTTGTTGGCCAGCACGAAGGGAATGTCGCGGCGGCTGCACTTGGTGGCGGCATGACCGGCCCGGCCCAGCGCCTCCAGCGCCCCCTCATCCAGACCCACCTTGAGGCGGCCATCGATGATGGCGATGGTGGCCGGCACGGCGCCGTTGTCGCGCACCACCTGTTCGACCTGGCGCGCCGTCTCCACGTTCTGCGGATAGGGCATGCCGTGGGAGATGATGGTGGACTCCAGGGCCACCACCGGCTTGCCGGCAGCAAGGGCTTCAGCGACGACCGGTTGGATATCGAGGTAAGCGTTCAACATGGGTACTCCTCCAGCATGCGTTCAACGGCGGCCTTGGATAGGCCGGAAAAGACGGTATCGGAACAATTGACGGTGAGGGCGGCGCAACCGAGGGCGAACCGGGTTGTCTCCATGATGCCCTGCTCCTGCAACCAGGCGTGGGCCAGCCCTGCCATGAAGGCATCGCCGCCGCCGGTCACGTTGACGACCGGGCTACCAAGCACGGGCAGATGGCCCTGGCACTCCCCGTCGCTATAGAAAATTCCCTGATCGCCGAGGCTCAGGAACAGCCGCTGCACCCCGGCGCGGTGGAACCAGGCCGCCGCCATGGGCCAGGTGTCGGGCCCCGCTATGGTGAAGCCGCACAGCTGCTCCGCCTCGCTGCGGTTGGGTTTGAGGGTGTGGATGCGGTGCAGCCAGGGGCGGATCTTCTCCACCTTGGCCACCGAGACGGTGTCGACGAAGATGATGTGCTCCCCCTGGCGCTCGAACAGCCAGTCGAGGGTGTGAGTGGCGAGGTTGGTGTCGAGCACCCAGAGCCGGGCCGCGCCGAGAAAACCGCTCAAGGGGGTGAGCCGGGCCGGGGTGAGCTGCTCGATGATCGCCATGTCGTTGACGGCGCAGCTCATCTCGCCGCTGCCATCGTGCAGGCTCAAGTAACAGGAGGTCGCCTGGCCATCCAGCATCAGCACCTGGCGCACGTCGACGCCGGCGCGCTGGGTCACGTCCAGCAGGTGATGGCCGTATTGATCATTGCCCACCGCGCTCAGCAGCCGGGTGTCGGTGCCAAGCCGCGCCAGGTTCTCGGCGATGTTGCGCCCCACCCCGCCGGCCGAGGTACGTACCTTGCCGGGGTTGGAGTCACCGATGCGCAGGTTGTCGTGGCTGCAGCCGCAGATATCCATGTTGGCGCCGCCGATCACCACGGCGTAGGGCCCTTCCCGCAGCACATAACCGCGCCCCTGCACATAGCCCTGGCGCATCAGGCTGGAGATATGGCTCGCCAGCGCCGAACGGCTGATGCCGAGCCTGTCTGCCAGCTCCTGCTGGGCAATCATGGGGTCCTGGCGCAGCAGGGCGAGGATCTCTTGCTCACGTTCCGTCATAGACAAACATCCAGTTACAAACGTTTGTCCATTATTTCCGAAAAACGTTTACCCGCCATCGCCTCGTGCAAAAATTGTCGGCTTGCGCACAAAAAATCACCGGGCAAAACCCGGTGACAGGAAAACGGTTTTCAGATGGTGCCATTCACCCCAGCAACACCCAGACCTCGCCGGCACTGTGCATCACCGGCCAGCAGGCGACCCGCAATGCCGGGTCGTCCAGACAGCGACCATCCGCCAGGGCGTAACGCTGCTTGTAGAGCGGCGAGGCCACTACCGGCTCGCCATCGCAATCCCCCACCAGGCCGCGGCCCAGCACCGCTACTCCGGTCAGGGGATCCACCGCGTCCAGCGCATAGACCCGCTCGCCGAGCCGGAACAACGCCAGCGCCCTGCCCCCTAGCCAGGCGCTACGCCCCGCCTGCTCCGGCAGGGCCGCCAGCTCGCATGCCCGCAACCATTCACCATGCTCCGATGGCAACATATCGTCCTTGAGTCTGTTCATCTCAACCTCCTGCTCTTTATGGCTGCTGCCCAACTCACAGCTCCCGTTCATACCCTCTCCTTGATAGTGATGACTGGCTTGCAACCCGCTGGCCCCACTCATACCCTCTCCTTGATGCCGATGGCTGGTGTGCAACCCACTGACCCGGTTCATACCACCGCCTTGACAGCGATATCCGGCACCCACTGACCCCGCTCCTCCCGCCGTGGCGGCGTCTGGTCCTCGGGCCGGTTGACGAAGGCCTCGAACAGTTTGAGCTTGTCCGGATCCGCCAGGGTGCTCTTCCACTCGCACTGCCAGCTGCCGACTATCCCCTCCATCATGGCCTCCAGCTCGGCGCCGATGCCGAGCCGGTCCTCGATGATCACCGACTTGAGGTAGTCGAGTCCCCCCTCCATGCTCTCCATCCAGACCGAGGTGCGTTGTAGCCGATCGCCGGTGCGCACGTAGAACATCAGCAGCCGGTCGATGTAGCGGATCAGGGTCTGCTCATCGAGATCGGTGGCGAACAGGTCGGCGTGGCGCGGCCGCATGCCGCCGTTGCCGCATACATAGAGGTTCCAGCCGCGCTCAGTGGCGATGACGCCTATGTCCTTGCTCTGGGCCTCGGCGCACTCCCGGGTACAGCCGGAGACCGCAAACTTCAGCTTGTGAGGGGCCCGCAGCCCCTTGTAGCGGTGCTCCAGAGTCTGGGTCAGGGTCATGGAGTCCTGCACCCCGTAGCGGCACCAGGTCGAGCCCACGCAGGATTTCACGGTGCGTACCGACTTGCCGTAGGCCTGGCCGGTCTCGAACCCCGCCGCCACCAGCTCGCCCCAGATGGCGGGTAGCTGATCGACCCTGGCACCGAACAGGTCGATGCGCTGGCCGCCGGTGATCTTGGTGTAGAGGCCGTACTTGCGCGCCACCTCGCCGATGGTGATGAGACCGTCCGGGGTGATCTCCCCGCCCGGAATACGCGGCACCACCGAGTAGGTGCCATCCTTTTGCAGGTTCGCCAGGAAGGCATCGTTGCTGTCTTGCAGGGCGCGGTGGGGCTGCGCCAGCACGTGCTCGTTCCACAGCGACGCCAGGATGGAGGCGACCGTCGGTTTGCAGATGTCGCAACCCAGCCCCTTGCCGTGCTTGTCGCGCAGCGCCTCGAAGCTCTTCAGCTCGCCGACCCTGGCCAGGTGATAGAGCTCCTGGCGGCTGTGGGCGAAGTGCTCGCACAGCCCCTTGTCCGCCTCGACCCCGAGATCCTCCAGGGTCTGCTCCACCACCTGCTTGAGCAGGTTGCCGCAGCCGCCGCAGCCAGTGCCCGCTTTGGTGCAGCTCTTCACCGCCGCCAGCTCGTGATTGCCCGCCTTGACCGCGGCCACCACGGCCCCCTTGCTGACGTTGTGGCAGGAGCAGAGGATGGCGCTGTCCGGCAGCACCAGGGGCGCCGCCGCGCCGCCCGCCTCCCCCACCAGCAGGGAGAGCGGCGGCTGGGGCAGTGCCACCCCGTTCTGGTAGTACTGCAGCAGCCGCTCATAATCGGCGCCGTCCCCCACCAGGATGGCGCCGAGCAGCCGGCTCCCCTCGCCGTCGGTCACCAGCTTCTTGTAGATGCCGTTGACCCTGTCCAGCAACAGCAGCTCCTGGGCGCCGGCGGTGCTGGCGTGGGCATCGCCGATGGAACCCACGTCCACCCCCATCAGCTTGAGCTTGGTGGACATGTCCGCCCCCGCGAAGCGGCTCTCGCCGCCGCACAGGCTGGCCACGGCGGCCCGGGCCATCTGGTAGCCGGGGGCCACCAGCCCGAAGATGCGCCCCTGCCAGAGCGCGCATTCGCCGATGGCGAGGATGGCGGGATCCGAGCTGTGGCAGCCGTCGTCGATGCAGATGCCGCCGCGCTCCCCGACCGCCAGCCCCGATTGCCGGGCCAGGCCGTCAGCGGGGCGGATGCCGGCCGAGAACAGCAGCACGTCGGTCTCCAGATGAGAGCCATCCTTGAAACGCAGCCGGTGGCGGGCCTGCTCCCCATCCTCGATGCACTCGGTGGCCTTCTCCACCAGCACCTCGACCCCGAGCGCCCGGATCTTGTCCCGCAGCACGGCGCCGCCGCTCTCGTCGAGCTGCACCGGCATCAGCCTGGGGGCGAACTCCACCACCCGGGTGCTGAGCCCGAGCAGCCGCAGTGCGTTGGCCGCCTCCAGCCCGAGCAGGCCACCGCCGATCACCACGCCGCTGCGCGCGCCGGCGCAGGCATCGCGAATGGCGGCGAGATCTCCCAGGGTACGGTAGACGAAGCAGCCTTCCCGCCGATGGCCGGGAATGGGGGGCACGAAGGGGACCGAGCCGGTCGCCAGCACCAGTCGGTCGTAACCGAACTGCTCGCCACAGGCCAGGGTCAGGGTGCGGGTGTCTCTGTCCAGCACCTCCACCTCGGCCCCCAGCCGCAACGCTATGCCCTGCGCCTCGTACCAGGCGGGATCCGCCATCCGCAGCGCCTCCGGCGCCTTGCCGCCGAATACCTCGGAGAGGTGCACCCTGTCGTAGGCGGAGTCCGGCTCGGCGCCGAATACCGTCACCTCGAAGCGCTCGAGGCCGCCGGCTGCCACCAGCTGCTCGACAAAGTGATGACCCACCATGCCATTGCCCACCACCAGCAACCGCTGTTTCTCAATCCTCTCGGACGATTCGACGAAGTGATGATCGAGCAAATCCATGCCGTTACCCCCGTTACCCACCACCTGCACTCTCTGCTTGTTGTCCATATTTCTCTTCCTTGAATCGATGGGCTCAGGCCCGGCGCTGACTGCGAACTGGCTCGGCCACCTTGAGGGGAGTCACCTTGCGCTGCTTCTCGTAGAGGAAGCGCAGCACCTGCTGGCGCAGCTTGTGATAGTGACCATCGTCCGCCAGAGCCACCCTGTCTCTGGGCCTCGGCAGGTCCACGGTCAGGATCTCCCCGACAGTGGCACTGGGGCCATTGGTCATCATGACGATGCGATCGGAGAGCAGCACCGCCTCGTCCACGTCGTGGGTGATCATGATGACGGTGTTGCCAAGCTCCGCCTGGATCGCCATCAGCGCATCTTGCAGATGGGCACGGGTCAGGGCATCGAGGGCACCGAACGGCTCGTCCATCAGCAGCACCTTGGGGGAGAGCGACAGGGCACGGGCGATGCCGACCCGCTGCTTCATCCCCCCCGACAGCTCATGAGGCATCTTCTGGCTGGCGTGCTCCATCTGCACCAGGGAGAGGTAATAGTCCACCCGCTCCGAAGCCGCCCGCCGGTTCGGCTCCACCTGCCCCACCGCCAGCGCCACGTTCTGCTGGACGCTGAGCCAGGGCAGCAGGGCATGGTTCTGGAACACCATGGCTCGCTCCGGGCCCGGCCCCGCCACCTCGCGCCCGTCGAGAATGATGCCCCCCGTGGTGGGCTCCAGCAGCCCGGCCACCAGGTTGAGCACGGTGCTCTTGCCGCAGCCGGAGTGACCGATGAGGGAGACGAACTCCCCCCGCTCGATGCGCAGGTTGACCCGGCTGAGGGCCTCGAAGCGCCCCTGCTCCGTCTCGAACGAGATGCCGACGTCGCTTAACTGCAGATAACTCTTCATTGGCTCTTCTCCCGCCTGAATATGGAATTTGTTGTTAACGCAGCACCTGGCGCTTGTCCCAGGACAACCACTGCTGCAGGGCCAGCATGCCCCTGTCCAGGGCGCAGCCGATGAGGCCAATGGTGATCACCGCCACCATGATGCGGGCCAGCGAGGTCGAGCCGCCGCTCTGGAACTCGTCCCACACGAACTTGCCGAGCCCCGGGTTCTGGGCCAGCATCTCCGCCGCGATCAGCACCATCCAGGCCACCCCCAGGGACAGGCGAAGGCCGGTGAAGATCATGGGCAGGGCGCCGGGCAGCACGATGCGCCGCACGTGGGTCAGGAAAGAGAGCCGCAGCACCCGGCTGACGTTGTGCAGATCCCGGTCCAGCCCCGCCACCCCGACCGCGGTGTTGATCAGGGTTGGCCAGAGGGAGCAGAGGGTCACCGTCAGCGCCGAGGTGAGGAAGGACTTGGCAAGCCAGGGAGTGGGGTTGGCGTAGAGTGCGCTCACCACCAGGGTGATGAGCGGCAGCCAGGCCAGCGGCGACACCGGTTTGAGCAGCTGGATCACAGGGTTGGCGGCGCGATAGAGTCCCTGATTCATGCCGAGCAGTACCCCGCACGGGATGGCGATCAGGGTCGCGAGGCCAAAGCCGCACAGCACGGTGAGCAGACTGGTCCCTATCTGATCGAAGAAGGTGGGGCGCCCTGTGTAGGGGCGCAGCTTCACCTCGGCCGCCGGATCCGCGGCCAGCCGCTCGGCGTTGCGCACCCGCTGGCGCTCGAGGAAGGCGCTCGCCTTCTCCCGCTCGGCCAGGTGATCCTGACCCAGCGACCAGAGCTGACTGGCGGTAGCGAGCGGCCCCGGCAAAGTGCCCAGGCTGGTCTGCACCTGGCTCGCCCCCCACTGCCAGAGGCCGAGGAACAGCAGCACGCCCAGCAGGGGCTGCACCAGGGTTTTCCAATCCATGATTTTCCACTGATGTCGTTTCATTGCGCGTTCCTCGCTCATTGCACCCGCTCATCGCCCTTGAGGCCGATGGCGAACTGCTGCAGATAGGCGTTGGGGTGGCGGCCGTCGTAGATGAGGCCGTCGATGAAGCCATCCTGAGGGCCGCGATAGCCCTGCTCGCTGGCAAAATCGGGGAAGTCCTGCGCCTTGAGCTTGCCCTCGGCGATCAGCACCTCGGCGGCCTGGCGATAGACCTCGGGTTGATACACCGCCTTGGCCACCTGCTCGAACCAGGCGTCCGGCTTGGCCTCGGGGATCTGGCCCCAGCGCCGCATCTGGGTCAGGTACCAGATGGCGTCCGAGTAGTAGGGATAGGTGGCGTGGTGGCGAAAGAAGACGTTGAAGTCAGGCAGCTGGCGTTTGTCCCCCTTGGCGTACTCGAAGGTGCCGGTCATGGAGCTGGCGATCACCTGCTCGTCGGCCCCCACGTACTCGGGTCTCGCCAGCATCTTGGCCGCCTCGCGCCGGTTGCCGTTCTGTTCTGCATCCAGCCACCAGGCGGCCCGCAGCAGCGCCTTCACCAGCCGGACATGGGTGTTGGGGTGGCGCTCTGCCCACTCCCGGGTGACGCCAAACACCTTCTCCGGGTTGTTGCGCCAGATCTCCTGATCGGTGATGACCGGTACCCCGATCCCCTTGGCGAGCGCCTGCTGGTTCCAGGGCTCCCCCACGCTGTAGCCGGCGATGGTGCCCGCCTCCAGGGTGGCGGGCATCTGCGGTGGCGGGGTGACTGACAGCAGCACGTCCGCCTGGCGCTGGCCCGAGTTGTCCCCGAGCTTGGGTGCGTAGAAACCGGGGTTGAGGCCGCCAGCCGCAAGCCAGTACCTGAGCTCGTAGTTGTGGGGGGAGACGGGGAACACCATCCCCATGTTGAACGGCTTGCCCGCCTGCCGGTATTGCTCCACCACCGGCTTGAGGGCGGCGGCGCTCACCGGCGCCGGCACCTTGCCTGCCACCGGCTTGGGCAGTTGGGCCGCCATGGCTGCCCACACCGGCTTGGCCACCGTGATGGCGTTGCCGTTGAGATCCATGGCAAACGCCGTCACCAGTTCTGCCTGGGTGCCGATGCCGATATGGGCCGCCAGGGGCTGGCCCGCCAGCATCTGGGCACCGTCCAGCTCGCCGTCGATCACCCGATCCAGCAGGATCTTCCAGTTCGCCTGGGCCTCGAGGGTGACATAGAGCCCCTCGTCCTCGAAGTAGCCGCGCTCATAGGCCACCGCCAGTGGCGCCATGTCGGTCAGCTTGATGAAGCCGAGCTTGATCTCCTCCTGCTCGGGCGCCCCCACCGCGGCCAGCGCCGGCAGTGACAGCACCGCCAGCAGCATCCCCGCACATCCTTGTCGTCTGTTCATGCCATTCCCTCGCTCGGTTCCTGTTCCGGGCTCTCGCCCGCCTGCCTCGTTGCAGGATGACGACCAAAAAAAAGCCCCACCGATCCGGGATCGGTGAGGCCTCTTTGCCCTGTTGCCGGTGAAGCCTTGCGGCCTCACCACTGCGTCTTGTTCTGTCTGTTCGTTAATTCACTTTCCGTGCCAATCTGGCCGAACCACCGCTGGCGGGCCCTGAGCGGCTCGGGGCGCATCCTCTGCCCGTTTATGCGCCTCAATGAGGCGCAGTTGCACCAAAACGGTTTGCCAGTCCCTTCAGAACCGGTTCGCGATCTGTCACGAGAGGTCGTCAGCAAGGTAAAGAGCAGCGCAGGAACCGGAGTTTATAGACATAAATGAGGATTCCGAGCAGCACATGAGCCTTGATCACGGCCTCGCAGTAGGAGCGTGGACCCGGTTCTCAGGCGGGCAGTGCCAACAGCAGTTGCCGTGCCAGCTCCCCTAGGCTCAGGTGGCGGCTCATGGCGGTGCTGCGCATCAGCCGGTAGGCCTGCTCCTCGTCCAGCCCCTGATGGCGCATCAGCCGCCCCTTGGCCTGCTCGATCAGCCGCCGCTCCACCAGCTGCCGACGCAGTTCGCTCTCGGTCTGCGCCAGCGCCTGCACCATGGCCAGCTGGCTGCGGGCGAGGCGCAGCCACTGCTCGACCGGCTCCCGCTCGCCACACGGATGGGGCACCAGCAGCACCCCCTGCTGCAACAGGGCGATCTGGGGCTCGGTGCCGATCCGCTCGCAAAACAGCAGGCGCGGTACCCCGGGCCAGAGAGAGAGGCCGAGCCGCACCTCGGCACCGAACTGGCGACTGCTGATGAGCAGGGCATCTCCCTGCCCGTCCGGGCTCAGTAGCTGGCGAGCGTCGAGGATCCTGGGCTGATGGCCATACTGGCTGACCAAGAGGGCCAGCCGGTTGGCCTGACCCGGTTCGTCGGCGTGGATCAGCAGGCGGGAAACGGGGCCAGCGGGGCCCCCTGAAGTGAGAATGGTCATGGCGCTCCTTGCCAACGGCATTCGATTGGTCTGCCACCACTGTGGTCTGTCACCACAGAGGCAACATGAGCGCCAACTGTTTGAATATACCCCCTTTTTATTCCTCTGGAGGTAGTAGAGGTAGAGAGGGAACGGCGGCTCAGGCCACCCGCTCCAGCGCCTGTCCCAGCAGGCCCTGCAGCTCGGCCCGCAGGCGCACCACCTCCCCCATGATCATCAGCACCGGGCTCTGGCCGAGCAGGGCCAAGGCGGCCTGCGCCAGCCCGTCCAGCCGGGTCTCATGGACTTGCTGGCGGGCGCTGCAACCGGCCACCACCAGCGCCACCGGCAGATCCGGTGAGGCACCGGCCGCCAGCAACCCCTGCCGGATCTCGGCCGCCCGCTCCAGCCCCATGTAGAACACCAGGGTGTGACCGGCCCGGGTCAGCCCCTGCCAGCCCTGATAGTCGCCCTCGTCCATCAGGTGGCCGGTGACCAGGGTCAGGGAGCGGGCCAGCCCCCTGTGGGTCAACGGGATCAGGCTGCTGGCGGCGCAGCCAAGCGCAGCCGTTATGCCGGGCACCAGCTCGGCGGCGATGCCGTGGCGCGCCAGGTGCAGTGCCTCCTCGCCACCACGGCCAAACACCAGGGGATCGCCCCCCTTGAGCCGCACCACCCGCTTACCGGTGCGAGCCAGCGCCAGCAGCAGGGCGTTGATCTGCGCCTGACTCGGGCTCGGCTCGCCACAGCGCTTGCCCACGTCGAAGCGGGCCGCCCCCTGGGGAATGCGGGCCAGGATCTCCTCCCCCACCAGGCGGTCATAGACCACCACCTCCGCCGCCTCGATCCGCTGCAGCGCACGCAGGGTCAACAATTCGAGCGGGCCTGGACCGGCCCCTACCAGACTGATTTGGCTCATCACAGACTCCTTGTATCCCGTCTTAAGCGGTGGCGATAAAAACATGTTTGATCAACAGCTTGTCGATCTCTGGCAGGCAGGTGCCGCAGTTGCTGCCGCAGCCGAGCAGGGCCTGCAGCCCCGCCAGCTCGCTCACCCCCTGTCGCACGATGGCATCGACGATGCGCTGCTCCGACACCCGCAGGCAGGAGCAGATCAGCCGGCTCTCCCCCAGCAGGGCCACGTTCAGGGTCTGGCTCAGGGCCCCCGCCTGCAGCGGGGTGCCGAGCAGGCTCGCCAGCAGCTCAACCTTGATGTCCGGGCGCCGCTCCCCCACCAGCAACAGGCCATCGATGCGATCCCCGGCCAGCGCCACGGCGAGCCAACCCGACGCCAGCGGCAGTCGCAGCCAGCGCCCCTGGGTTGCCAGCCGCTGCCACAGGGCTTCGGGCGCCTCTGACCAGGAGGCCAGCAGGGTGCAGCTGCCCTCCGGCAACGGGCGCCTGGCCCACCAGTCCAGCGGCTCGTCCCAGTCTCGCCGACCGAGCCAGAGCCCCTGCCAACGGGTCGGCTGCGGCTCGGCCCGCACCCGGCCCTGCTTGAACATGGGCTGGCCGGAAAGGGGATCCACCACGGCGGCAATGAGGCGATTGACCGCCCCCTGACTGCACTGGCTGTCGGTCCAGTGCATGGGCAGGAAGGCCTCCCCCTCCCTGAGCCCCTCGTCCAGCCCGACCAGCAGCCGCGCTTCCCCCAGCTCGTTGTGAAGGCGCACCAGATCCCCCTCCTTGAGCCCCAGCGCCAGCAGGCTGGCGGCGCCGAGCCGCACCCTGGGCCAGGGCTCGGCCTCCTGCAGACGCGGCACGTGGCCGGTGCGGGTCATGGTGTGCCACTGATCCCGCAGCCGACCGCTGTTAAGCAACAAGGAGAGGCCCGCCGGCGGCTGCACCGCTTCTGGCTCGGGGGGAAAGAACTGAGCCAGGGGCAGCAGACGGGCACGGCCATCCGGGGTGGCGAAGCGCCCATCCTCGAACAGCCGGGCCCGGCCGCTAGGCCAGGCAGCGTTGACCGGCCAGCTCAGGGGCGCCAGCGCCTCGAACTCGGCGCGGCTGAGGCGGGCCAGCCCCGAGATGTCGAACTGGCGTTGCCCCTGATTCTCGAAACCCGACAGGGCTGCGTGCTCGCAGAAGATGTCGTGCTCGTGCTCATAGGCAAACCCTTCGCCGAAGCCGAGCCGGCGAGCCAGCTGGGTCAGCGCCCACCAGTCGGGCCTGGCCTCCCCCGGCGGGGGCAGGAAGGCGCGCTGGCGGCTGATGGTGCGCTCCGAGTTGGTGACGGTGCCGCTCTTCTCCCCCCAGGCGGCGGCGGGCAGCAGCAGGTGGGCGAGATGCGCCGTGTCGGTGTTGGCGGTCACCTCGGAGACCACCAGCAGCTCGCAGCGAGCCAGCGCCTCGCGCACCCGGTTGCCGTCGGGCAGGGAGACTGCCGGGTTGGTGCCGAGCACCCAGAGTGCGCGGATCTCCCCCCGGTGCACCGCCTCGAACAGCTCGACCGCCTTGTGGCCAGGGCCACCCACCATGGTCGGGCTCTGCCAGAAACGCTGCACCCGATCGCGCTCAGCCTCGCCAAAGCCCATGTGGGCCGCCAGCTGGGTCGCCAGCCCCCCCACCTCGCGCCCGCCCATGGCGTTGGGTTGCCCCGTCATGGAGAAGGGGGCCGCCCCCGGCTTGCCGATGCGCCCGCACAGCAGATGGGCGTTGATGATGGCGTTGGCCTTGTCCACCCCCTGGTTGGACTGGTTGATCCCCTGGCAGAACAGGCTGACGGTTTTGGGGGTGCGGGCAAACAGCCGGTAGAAGCCGAGCAGATCCCCCGGCGCCAGATCGCAACATTGGGCCACCGCCTCCAGCTGCCAGGCCGGATCGTCCAGCGCCGCCGCCAGCGCCTCGAAGCCGCTCACATGGCGCGCCACATAATCCTTGTCCCAGCCGTCGTGATCGAGCAGGTAGCGGCACAGCCCGTTCCACAGCGCCACGTCGCTGCCGGGCCTGAGGGCCAGGTGCAGGTCCCCCTGCTCCGCCGTCATGGTGCGGCGCGGGTCCAGCACCACCAGCCTGAGCTCGGGGCGCCGCGCCCGCGCCTGCTGCAGACGACGAAACAGCACGGGGTGGGTCCAGGCGGTGTTGGCACCGGTGATCACCACCAGATCCGCGAGCTCCAGATCCTCGTAGCAGGCGGGCACCAGATCCTCGCCGAAGGCGCGCTGATGGGCCGCCACCGACGACGACATGCAGAGCCGGGAGTTGGTATCCACGTTGGCACTGCCGAGATACCCCTTCATCAGCTTGTTGGCAACGTAGTAATCCTCGGTGGTGAGCTGGCCCGACAGGTAGATGCCGATGGCCTGTGGCCCGGATTCGGCCAGAATGGCGGTGAAACGCTCCGCCAGGGTATCCAGAGCCTGCTCCCAGCCGATACGCTGCCCCAGCCAGCGCGGATAGAGCAGGCGATCGGGGAAATCCAGACTCTCCAGCAGGCTGGCCCCCTTGACGCACAGAGCCCCCGCGTTGGCCGGGTGCCCCTCATCCCCCTGCAACTGCCAGTCATCCCCCTCCCGGCTCAGCCGGATGCCGCAGCCCACTCCACAATAGGCACAGGTGGTGTTCATTCCCTTGCTCCTCGTCGTCCGACTCCCCATCCCTGGGTCGCCGCTGCCATGGCCCATAAAAAAAGCGCCCGCCCCCGCTGGGGACGGACGCCTTTGTCCGGATAAGCCGCATTTACTCTCTCCTGGGATAACTGCAAACCCCGCGCCAGTATGCAAGGTGCGCCTGGACGGCGATCGGCACCGAGCGGCTGCGCTGGGACGGTGCAAGCGCCCCCTTGTTGGGCCCGTCAGGCGGGAGTGCATACCCAGGCTGGGCAAGGGGCGGCGCGGGAGTATAATGCGGCCGCCACAGAGGAGAGCGAGATGAGAGAGTCAGACCACGAATGCCTGCCACCACAGGGGGATGAGTCAGCACCGCACGGCGACGCAGGCTATTGCTGCATCGGGCTGGTCAACCCCAAGTCACCGGAGAACGTGGGGGCCGTGATGCGGGCCGCCGGCTGCTACGGGGCGGACGAGGTCTACTACACCGGCAACCGCTTCGAGCTGGCGCGCCGCTTCGCCACCGATACCAAGCAGATGGTGGAGAAGATCCCCCTGCTCGGGGTCGACGATCTGATGGAGATGGTGCCGGCCGGCTGCACGCCGGTGCTGGTGGATCTGATCGAGGGGGCCACTTCCCTGCCGGACTATGTGCACCCGGCGCGCGCCTTCTACATCTTCGGCCCGGAGGACGGTACCCTGGATCCCGCCCGCTTCAAGGCGGTGCAGGAGGTGATCTACGTCCCGACGCACGGTTGCATGAATCTCGCCGCTTCGGTCAACGTGATCCTCTATGACCGGCTGGCCAAGCAGCTGAGACGCTGACAAAAAAGCGCCTGAACAGGTAACCAGCCCCCGGCGCAGGGCGCTTTAGTTGCCAGGGGCTAGCCTCTGCTCCTGCTGTTTGATGAAATCGCGGTAATAGTCGTAGAGCTGGTAGCGCCGGTAGATCTCGGCCAGGGTACCGTGTCGCACCAGATTGACCATGCCTTGATCCCAGAGCTGTTGCAGGCTGCGCCCCTTCTCGGTATCGGCAAAGATGGGATAGGTCGGGACCCAGCGCAGGAAGATGCGCTGCATGTTGGCGGGAATGGAATCCGCCGAGTAGAGCACCCCGGCGGTCAGATAGTAGCGATAGCGCTCCTTGGCCAGCAGCTGCAGCGCCATGTCGTGGCTGTCGATCTCGTGCCAGCGCATGGAGACCGGTATGTACTTGTCAAAGGCCCAGCCCCGCAACCACACCACCCCCTGCCCGCTCAGACTGTGCTCCCCTTGCCACTGGGGCCGCCACTTCTTGAGCATCAGCACCGTCAGATCATCGGCCGAGGCGGGATGGCGGGGTTGCAGCACGCCGCTCACCTCATCCCGATAGACCCCCATCGCCATGTCGCCCCCTTTCTGGGCGATCACCGCCAGGGCCCGCTTGTAGGGCACGATGCGCGGCATGACCTGGTAACCGTTGGGCTGATAGATGGCCCGCACTATGTCCAGATAGACGCCCCTGCCATCCGGCTGGCAGAAGCCCGGCCAGTCATCGCAATAGACATAGAGGGGATCGGCCCGACCGGGCCAGCAAATCAGCAACGTCAATGAAAGCAACAAACGAATCATGTCTTACCGTTTCTCCGCAGGCGATGCCATTTGCAGCCGCGCCCAAGCCATTCCCCATGATATGAAGATCTGCCGGCAACGCACCTCTTTTTCCCGGTTTTGCGAGCGAGTCGAGGGTTATTGCCCGCTGAATCGGTATTATTGACAATAAGATTCATTAGTAACCCAACATAGGGGAGCCTTCATATGCCATCCATTAAAACCCTGCTCTGTCCGGTCGATTTTTCCCAGATGTCACAGGCCGTGCTCGACTATGCCGTATTCATGGCCCAGAGCCACAAGGCCGAACTCAAACTGGTCCACGTGGTGGATCAACTGCATGGCTTCGACAGCTACAAGATCCTGCACATGACTGCCATCGAGATCACCCATGAGATGGAGCGTCAGGCCAAGAGCCAGATGAAGGAGCTGATCGCCAGTCTGCCCATTCCTGCCACCTTCGAGGTGCGCTTCGGTCGCGCCGCCGACGAGATCGTCGTGCAGGCCAAGGAAGAGAAAGCCGACCTGGTGGTGATGGGCAGCCACGGCCGCTCCGGCATCAGCCATCTGCTGGTAGGCAGCGTGGCCGAATCCGTGGTGCGCCATGCCCCCTGCCCCGTGCTGGTGGTACGCAAGTAGCCGCCACGCTAGACTCACTGCAAAAGGCCAGCATTCGCTGGCCTTTTCTATTTGGGCTCGCGGGCCGGCCTCAGCCGTGGGCGTAGATGACGCTGCCCCCCTTGATGATGTCGATGATGGCCCTGGACTGCTCCTTGGGCAGTGCGGGACAGCCCCAGCTGCGGCCCAGTTTGTCATATTTGCGCAAATGGCGCGGGCTGGCATAGTCGGCGCCGTGCACCACGATGGCCCGCTTGCGGGCATTGCTGTTCTGGCCTGGGCTCAGGCCGTCGAGGCGCAGCGAATAGCCGTGCTTGCCCTGATAGGTCTCGGCGGTGCGATAGACCCCGAGCGAGCTCTTCATGGAATTGAACTGGTTGGAAAACTGGTTGGCAGCCAACTCGCCCGAGTTGCGACCATGGCTGACCCAGGTGTGGTAGAGCAGCTTGTGGCGCTTCACGTCGATGACGAACAGCCGGCGCATGGTCGAGGGTTTGCTGTAGTCGATAATGGTGAGAATGGGTTTGCGCTTGTGGCGCACGCTCTGGTAACTGGTGATGGCCTTGCGAAATACCTGTTTGTCGAGCTTGCCGGCCAGCCCCAACTGGCGGTAGAGATCCTGATCCCAGCTGGCGTGGCTGTTGCTGCTAAAGCAGAGCGCCCCCAGCAGCAGCGGCAACCCCAGCCAGAGCGCGCCCCAGCGCTTCATCCAATCTGTTTGCTTCATCCTTGAATCTGCTCCCGTTTTTGTGGCTAGCGCAGCGCTCAAAATATCGCCACACCTCGCTGGATAGTTATATGCAAGCCCCTGATAGCAGGCAAGAAAAAAGCAAAAAAATGCCGACCTGAGTCGGCATCTTCACACAGGCCCCAAAAGGCGTCAGGCGCGACTCAGATAGTCCGCCAATCCCACCCACTTGTAGCTGGTGAGCTCGGTCAGCCCCATGGGGCCACGGGCATGCAGCATCTGGGTCGAGACCGCCACCTCGGCGCCCAGCCCGAACTGGCCACCGTCGGTGAAGCGGGTGGAGGCGTTGACGTAGACCGCCGCCGAACCGGCCCCGTTGACGAAACGCTCGGCATTGGCCAGATCGTTGGTGAGGATGGCATCGGAGTGACCGGCGTTGTGCTCGCGCATATGGGCCAGTGCCTCGTTCACATCCGCCACCAGCTTGACTCCCAGGGTCAGCGAGAGCCACTCGGTATCGAAGTCTTCCGGGCCGGCGGCACGCAGGCTGTCGGCGCCCGTAAGCAGCGGCATGGCTTCGGAAGTAGCGACCAGGGCCACCTTGCGCTCGTTCATTAAGTCCACCAGCTGCGGCAGCAAGGTCGCGGCGACCTTCTCGTGCACCAGCAGGCTGTCGAGGGCATTACAGGCGGAGGGGCGCTGCACCTTGGCGTTGTCGATGACCGCCAGGGAGCGCGCCAGATCGGCGCTCTCGTCCACGAAGATGTGGCTGATGCCAAAACCGCCGATGATCACCGGAATGGAGCTGTTCTCCTTGCACATCTTGTGCAGCCCGGCGCCGCCGCGGGGGATGATCATGTCCACGTAGCGGTCGAGGCGCAGCAGCTCGCCCACCAGCGCCCGATCCGGGTTGTCGATGTATTGCACCGCATCGCGCGGCAGGCCGGAGGCCGCCAGCGCACTCTGGATCACCCGTACCAGCTCCAGGTTGGAGTGGAAGGTCTCGCGGCCTCCGCGCAGTATGCTGGCGTTGCCGGTCTTGAGGCAGAGGCTGGCGATATCGATGGTGACGTTGGGACGCGCCTCGTAGATGACGCCGATGACCCCGATGGGCACCCGGCGGCGGGAGAGGCGCAGGCCGTTCTCCAGCATCCGGCTGTCGATTTCGGCCCCGACCGGATCGTCCAGAGAGATCACCTTGCGCACGTCCGCCACGATACCGGCCAGCCGGGCCGGGTTGAGCAACAGCCGATCCAGCATGGCGTCTGACAAGCCCGCCGCACGGCCGGCGGCGATGTCTTTCTCGTTGGCGGCCAGGATCTGGTGGCTGCGCGCCTCCAGCTCGTCGGCGATGGCGGCCAGCGCCCGGTTCTTCTGCGCCGTGCTGACGGTGGCCAGCTGATAGGCGGCTTCACGGGCCGCCTGCCCCATTTTCTCCAGACTCATCTCTCTTCCCTTTGGTTCTTGCGGGGCCGCCCGATGGCGGCGTCCCCCCTTATCTTGATGTGTCGCTGCCCTTGCGTGGCAGCGGCTGGCGACTCACAGCAGCACCATGTCGTCGCGGTGGATGGCCACGGCGCCATAGCCGTAACCCAGCACCTGTTCGATGTTGTCCGAATGGACGCCGCGCAGCTTGTCCAGCTCCAGATGATTGTAACGGCAGATGCCGCGCGCCAGCTCGGCCCCCTTGGGATCGAGAATGCGCACCACGTCGCCACGCACGAAATCGCCCTTCACCGCCACTATGCCCTTGGGCAGCAGGCTGGAGCCCTTCTCCTGCATGGCAGCCACGGCGCCCTGATCCACCTGCACTTCGCCGTGGGGGGGCGGGCCTGCCAGGATCCAGCTCTTGCGCCCTTCCAGCGGCGAAGCCAGCGCCGGGAACAGGGTGCCGATGCGCTCGCCCTTGGCGAGACGGCCGACCACTTCCGGCATCTGGCCGGTGGCGATCACCACGTTGACGCCGGCGCGGCGCGCCACGTCAGCGGCCTGCAACTTGGTGGCCATGCCGCCGGTACCGAGCCCGCTGACGCTGTCACCCGCCAGCTTGCGCAGGGTGTCGTCGATGGTCTGCACCTCTTCGATGAGCTGGGCATCCGGGTTGGTACGGGGATCGGCGGTAAACAGCCCCTTCTGATCGGTCAGCAGGATCAGCAGATCCGCATCGGCCAGGATGGCGGCGCGAGCGGAGAGGTTGTCGTTGTCCCCCACCTTGATCTCGGCAGTCGCCACCGCGTCGTTCTCGTTGATGACCGGGATGATGCGGTGATCGAGCAGGGTGCGCAGGGTGTCGCGGGCATTGAGGTAACGCTCCCTGTCCTCCAGATCGGCGCGGGTCAGCAGCATCTGACCGATGTGCAACCCATAGAGGTTGAACAGATCCTGCCATACCCGGATCAGCTGGGTCTGGCCGACGGCCGCCAGCATCTGCTTGTTGGGCAGGGTTGGCGCCAATGGGGGGTGGCCCAGATGCTCACGGCCGGCGGCGATGGCCCCCGAGGTGACCACCACGACCCTGTGGCCGTGACGGTGCAAGGCTGCACACTGTCTGACCAGCTCGACCATGTGGGCACGATTGAGCTGGGAAGATCCCCCGGTGAGCACGCTGGTGCCCAGTTTGACGACTATGGTTCTGTTTTCCATGGGAGCAAAAAGGCTGAAATATAAGGAATCCCTTTATACCCACGGCCCTGTTGCCCTGCAAGGCAATTAACACCAGGGCAGCGGCGGGTGCAGGCAAAGCGGAGCAAGCGGCAAAGAAACGCCCCGCCAGCCGATGGGTGGCTGGCGGGGCGGCGGGTCATCAGGCGGCGGTGACGGTCAGCTCGTTGGTGACCTGCTCGGCGGGAGCGAGCTGGCAACCAAGCTGGTGCAGCTTGTCACTGATGAGCTTGTAGAAGTGGTTGAGGGTACGTTCGACTTCAGCCTGATGCTTCTTGGGCAGCGGCTTGTTGAGCCACTCCCCTTCGGCGTTGTAGAAGCCGACCTGATAGTGATAGCTGAAGCTGTGATCCTGCTGCTCCAGCACCAGCCACCAGCCCCAGAATTCCCGTTTGTCCGGCGCCGGCTTGGCGCTGACACAGACGGAAAGGCAGTCGAAACGGTAACGCCCCTCTTCACACAGGTCCTCACGTAAATAGGGGCCAATCGCGGCAAACTACCTCAGCAGTCGCTTGTAGGTCACTCTTTCTGACATGTTAACCTCCCTGTTGAACAAGCCACATCACCCTGGGATGACGTTATATTTTAGCGCTATATCATGTACATAGGTGCTTCTTGAGCCAGTCGACCATCTCTTTCAACGCCTCGTCGTATACCTCCAGCAAGGGTTGTTTGTCGAACACCACCGCCTTGCCGTTGCGGCTGGCGGACGCCAATGCCCGGACATCCTGCTCGGGACAAATAAAATCTTTCTTGTGTCCAATACTCAATATCGGCACGGAAGTGCGAGTCCCCAGCAATCCTTGCGTCTTGAGTGAAAATACCTGGCACTTGGTACGCAGCGACTCCCACTGGGCCGCATCAGCCCCCAGCCGGTTGGCCAGCCCGTCCCGCATCATGCGCGGGCAGCGGGCAAACATCTCTTGATTGGTAAACACCTGATTGACGCCAGCGCCGATGCAAACCACGGTCCTGAGCTTGAACGGCTCGATGAAGGCGAGCCGTGCCGCCACATTGCCCGCCAGGCGAAAACCCACCATGGCGATGCGCTGGTGATCGACCCAGGCCACTTCAGACAGATGATTCAATACCGCCTGGTGCAGCCGGCTGGTGTCCTGCACCAGCGGCCAATGCTCGGCATAGCCAATGCCCGGCATATCGAGCGACAACATGCCGATGCCGTTGGGCTCCAGGCACTTGAGATAGAAATTGAGAAAGTCGACCTGCAGCGAGTCGATGCCGCCGCTGACGATGACCAGAGGCACCGGCTTGTCGGTGGTCGGCAGGTGCAGGTAGCCCTGAATGTGCTTGCCGCGAAACGGCACCTGCAGCTCCTTGAGCGGCACCTTGAACAGGCGTCCCGCCTCGCGGTAGGCCATGTTGCCGAGCAGCTGGGCCTGATCCGCCAGCTCGTCATTCTTCAGATGGGGGTAGCTGGCGATGGAGTAGTAGCGCACCGCCTTGAGCAGACTTTTCAGGGCCGCGGCTCGTTCGCCCTGTGCCACCAGCTCGCGACCCCGGTTGAAGTAGCGGCCGGCCAGCTGGCTCCACTCATAGACCCAGTTGCCGGGCACATAACCCTTGATGGTATCCAGGAAGCGCTCGTGGGTACGCTCGCCCTCTCCCATGGCGATGCAGGCCAGGGTCTGCTCCACCTCGACCGGGTCCGCCCCCTGCCAGGCCCAGGTCGGCCGGCGCAGCAGACGATACCAGCGCGATGACATGGAACCGTCGATGAAGGTCTCATCGACATTGTCATCCTGCTCCGCGACCGGGCTGGAGTTGGAGACTTCCGAGGTCTCCAGCACCTTTTTTACCCGGGTAAAGAGCTTCTCGGTCAGGTTAAGGTCGTCGTTCAAGTCCAAAGCTATTACTCATACTGTCATGCAATGGCTCCATCTTAACCACTTTTCCCGCCCGGCAGCCAGTTGCACCACAAAAAAACAGGGCTCCATATAGGAGCCCTGTGAAGCTGATTCGCTGCTTACTCTTCGTCGCAGATCGGCGTGGCAAACTCCAGCGCCATATCCCACGGCTGTTCGATCCAGGTGTCTTGCGGGATGGCGACTTCGAAGTCATCCAGCAGTTGCTCACCCATCGGCTTGGCGAAGATCGCGATGAACTTGGCCTTGGGGTAGAGCTCGCGGATCGCCTTGGCGGTGGTGCCAGTGTCCACCAGATCTTCCACCACCAGCCAGCCTTCGCCGTCACCCGCGGTGGTGGCGGCCTTCACGACCACCAGATCACGCTGGCTGTTGTGGTCATAGCTGGAGATGCACAGGGTTTCGACGTTGCGGATGCCAAGTTCACGCGCCATCAGTGCAGCCGGAACCAAGCCGCCGCGGCTGACCGCGATGATCCCTTTCCATTGGCTGACGGGCAGTTGACGACGGGCCAGACGGCGCGCTTCACGTTGCAGGTTGTCCCACGACACATAAAACTTTTTCGGCATACAATCGATCTCAACGAGTTATAAAAACAATCACTTAAGACTTGAAAACCCGTGCAGACGCACGTGATTTCGTTAATGCTGACGGCCCTTTTTCCCAAATTCGGCTTGCACCACGACCGCCTCGGGAGAAGACCCTCGGCAGCGAAAACAGATGCAATGGAAGCAGGATGGGCAGAGCTGGCGGTCATGTCACAGAGGGGGCAGGACCGCAGACAGGCTGTTGGGCGGGCATGATACCATCGTTTGCGGATAAATTGACTGGCAAACGTATGCGAAATGCAGGAAAAAAATCGAAGCAAGTCCGGCTGACTCCCTCTTTTCCCTCTCCCGGGCGACGCTCGCCGAGCAGCAGATAAAAAAATAGCAGGGGGAGGATGGATTCCTCACTCGCCTGCTGTTTTCGATCCGCCTGTCAGCCTGGCCGGCAACCGGCCTTAACGGCGGCTGGCGTAGGGGTTCGGATAGTTGAAACCCTGGGTATAAAGAGACTGGGCGAACCAATAGGTTGAATTGCTGCCTGACATCATAAACTCCTGATTGCTTAACAAGTTACGTACCTTAATGCGGGTTCAGATCCTTGAACGGACACTCGGTTCCATGGAGGCGCACTTGCTTTGCTTCGGTTCCCTGGAGGCATTCATCGTCATCCTGACGGGTGGCGAACCACGGTCGTTAATTTACCAGCCGGCGCCATAAACTCAATATTTTTGTGATGCGAGTCACAAATTTTCTTTTGTGCTGGTTCGCTTCGTCCATACCGGAGCTGTACGCTGCCATTCCCCCGCTTGCCAGCACAAGCCGCCCGCAATTTGCGCTGATCGCTCACATTTTTGTGTGATTGACTGTATTATCGTTATCCTCTTGCTCGCCCCGCTACCGGGGCCCTGTCATCTTCCGTGCTGGTAAGGAGTCCCGACGTGGCACAGCTTAGTTCTCTCTCTCCCAAACTGATTTGGCATTTCTTCGAACAGATCTGCTCCATCCCCCACCCTTCCAAGCACGAAGCCCAGCTGAGCGCCTGGATCGTCCAATGGGCACAAGGGGAAGGTCTGGCGGTCAAGCAAGATGCCGTCGGCAACATCATCATCAAGAAACCGGCCACGCCGGGGATGGAAAACCGCAAGGCCGTGGTGCTGCAGGCGCACATCGACATGGTGCCGCAGGCCAACGCCGACACCCAGCACGACTTCACCAAGGATCCCATCGATGCCTACATCGACGGTGAATGGGTCACTGCCCGCGGCACCACCCTGGGCGCCGACAACGGCATGGGCATGGCGGGCTGCCTGGCCGTGCTGGCCGACAAGACCATCAAGCACGGTCCGCTGGAAGTGCTGCTGACCACCGACGAAGAGACCGGCATGACCGGTGCCTTCGGCCTTGAAGCGGGCTGGCTGGAGGGCGAGATCCTGCTCAACACCGACTCCGAAGAGGATGGCGAGGTCTACATGGGCTGCGCCGGCGGGGTGGATGCCAATATCCGCTTCCCGCTGGAGCTGGTCGCCGCCACCGAGGGTGAAGGTTTCGAGCTGCTGGTCAAGGGCCTGCGCGGCGGCCACTCCGGGGTCGACATTCATCGCGGCCGCGGCAACGCCAACAAGCTGCTGGTGCGTCTGCTCAAGGCCGCCGAGCCGCTGGGCCTGCGTCTGGCCGAGATCCATGGCGGCACCCTGCGCAACGCCATCCCGCGCGAGGCCCGGGCCAAGCTGCTGGTGCCCGCCGCCAGCGTCAACGAATTCAAGGCCCTGGTTGACCGTTATACCGGCATCTACCAGAGCGAGCTGGCCGCCACCGAAGCCAACCTGACCGTGCTGCTCACATCCCAGGAAAAACCGGCCCAGCTGATGAGCGAGTCCCTGCAGGCCCGCCTGCTGGACTCCCTGATGGCCTGCCCGAACGGCGTCATCCGCATGAGCGATGCCATCCCGGGCGTGACCGAGACCTCCACCAACTTGGGCGTCATCAAGACCCAGGATGGCGAAGTGTACGTACAGTGCCTGATCCGCTCCCTCATCGACTCCGGTCGCGAGAGCGTCGAACAGATGACCCGCTCCCTGTTCAATCTGGCTGGCGCCAGCTGCGAGTTTACCGGCGCCTACCCGGGCTGGGCACCGAACGTGGACTCCCCGGTAATGGCGCTGGTACGCAACAGCTACCAGACCCTGTTTGGCAAGATGCCGAACGTCATGGTGATCCACGCCGGCCTCGAGTGCGGTCTGTTCAAGAGCGCCTACCCGGAGTGGGACATGGTCTCCTTCGGCCCGACCATCCGCGGCGCCCACGCCCCGGGTGAGAAGGTGCACATTCCGGCGGTCGAGCGGTTCTGGCAACTGCTGGTTCACGTGCTGGAACAGATCCCGGCCAAATAAACCCGCAGGCCAAGGCCGACCGGCCACACCACATACCCCGCCAGGTGCGGGGTATTTTTTTGCCTGCTCCCACCCTTGGCATGTTTCCCCTCGAAACCGCCGGACGGCTCTGCCGCCCCCATCCGTGGCTCATCCAGACCCGTCAGCCAGACCATCAGGTGTCAATCTGAGAGCCTGCTGAAACCGTCTCCATAAGCAACCTTGGATTTGAAAACCCTTTCTATGATTTATGTAAATTTACAACACAAAAAGTTGATCCAGCTCACAGAAGACCATAGGATCAAAGCGTGACCCAGGTCACAGATAACAAATCAACGACAGAGCAATGAGGTGAATATATGTTTGAGAATCTGGCAGTTCTGTTCCACCTGAAGGGTGTAACCAGCAAGAAAGGCGTCGTAGAGAAAGATACCTATGCGCCGGCAACCCGCAACTACTACTTCCGCTATGGCGCCTGATGCCGCCAGCGGGCAATTTCGTGAAAGCGTGATCGAACATTTAAGTAATAAAATTACAAAAACAGCAATCCACACAGCAGCCATCCCCTTGCGGGGGAGCTGTCCTGCCCTGGCCAGATGTTCCACGGCCAAACCTGAACTCCAACCATGAAGATGGGGCCCGCAGGCCCCATTTTTTATTCGCTGTTTCCCGTGCCATCTTGCTGCGATGCGGGCACCGGCATCATACCGCCTTTCCCAGGGGGATCGCCTCGGCCAGCGGCAACGGCGTGTGGCAGGCCACCTGATGATCGGCCCCGTCGCACGGCTGCAGGCTCGGCGACTTGGTGCGGCACAGCTCGCCGGCATAAGGGCAGCGTTGATGAAAGTGGCAGCCGCTCGGCGGCGAGATGGGAGACGGCACATCCCCCGTCAGCAGGATGCGCTGGCTGCGCCGACGCGGGTCCGGCACCGGAATGGCCGAAATAAGCGCCTGGGTATAGGGGTGGCGGGGTGCCAGATAGAGCGACTGGGCCTCGGCCAGCTCGACGATCCGGCCCAGATACATGACCGCAATCCGATCCGAGATGTGCTTGACCACCGACAGATCGTGGGCGATGAAGATGATGGCGAGGTTCATCTCCCGCTGCAGAGTGAGCAGCAGGTTGACTATTTGGGACTGCACCGACACATCCAGTGCCGACACCGCCTCGTCACAGACCAGCAGCTTGGGCTTGAGGGCGATGGCCCGGGCAATGCCGATGCGCTGGCGCTGGCCGCCCGAAAACTCATGGGGATAGCGATCCACCGCGCTGCCCGGCAGCCCCACCTTCTCCAGCAGCTCCTGCACCCAGACCCGCCGCTGTTCGGCGTTGCCCTTGCCGTGGATGACGAAGGGCTCCTCCAGGATCTGCCCCACCGTGTGGCGGCTGTTGAGGGATTCCGCAGGATCCTGAAACACGATCTGCATCTCCTGGCGCAAAGATCGCATCTCCTTGGGCGGGAGGTGGGTGATGTCACGCCCCTCGAAGGTGATGGTGCCGGCGGTCGGCTCGAACAACTTGAGCAGGGTGCGCCCCAGGGTCGACTTGCCGCAGCCGGACTCGCCCACCAGCCCCAGCGTCTCCCCCTGCTTGAGATCGAAGCTGATGCCGTCCACCGCGTAGACATGATACTTCTTGCGCAACAAGCCGCCGCCCAGCTGGAAGTGCTGCTTCACGTCGCGCACCGATAAAAGCGTCTTCATACGGCTAGCTCCCTCCAGTGGTGGCAGGCCACTCCATGCCGCTCGGCGAGCTGCTCGGTGGCCGGAATGGCGCTCACGCAGATCTCGGTGGCATGGGGACAACGGTTGGAGAAACGGCATCCGGCCGGCATCTCGTGCAGGGCGGGCACCTGCCCCTTGATGGTCTTGAGCAGGCTCTTGGGCTCATCTTCGAGCCGTGGGATCGAGCTCATCAGACCATGAGTATAGGGATGGCGCGGGTGGTCAAACAGCTCGAACACGTCGGCCTGCTCCACCGCCCGGCCGGCATACATCACCACCACCTCGTCGCACAGCTCCGCCACCACCCCGAGATCATGGGTGATGAAGATGATGGCCATGCCGGTCTGGGCCTGCAGCTCCTTCATCAACTCCAGGATCTGGGCCTGAATGGTCACATCGAGCGCCGTGGTCGGCTCGTCGCAGATGAGCAGCGCCGGCTCGCAGGCAAGCGCCATGGCGATCATCACCCGCTGGCGCATGCCGCCGGAGAGGTTGTGGGGATAAACGGCAAAACGCTGGGCAGGTTCGGGGATCCCCACCTTCTGCAGCATGGCGATGGCTGCCTCCCTGCGCTGGGCCTTGCTGTAGTCGGGACGGTGGAGGCGGAACACCTCCATCAGCTGATCACCGACTGTCTGCACCGGGTTGAGCGCCGTCATCGGCTCCTGAAAGATCATCGAGATGCGGTTGCCGCGCACCTTGTACATCTGATCCGGCGCAAGCGACAGCAGCTCCTCCCCCTGAAAGCGGATGGAGCCCGCCACCACCTGACCATGGGGCTTGGGCAACAGCCCCATGATGGCAAGCGAGGTGACGCTCTTGCCACAGCCGGACTCACCGACCACCCCCAGTGTCTGACCCGGGGCCACCTTGAAGCTGACCCCGTCGAGCACCTTGATCTTGCCGTCGTCGACGGCAAACTCCACCGCCAGATCGCTCACCTCCAGAATGGGGGCCTTGCTCTTGTCATCGCCCCCATGATCCCGGGTTTCGGGGTGAGGAGCCTGTGTGTTGGACATGACTGCTGCTCCCTTCTGTGCCATATCAATGACGCGCATAAGTCTTGTCGAGCAGGTTGATGGGCGTCAGCGCCTCCCCTGCCTCCTTGGCCTTCAGGGTCTCTTCCTTCACCTTGGGATCGAGCCAGAGCAAGCCGCCGCTGCTGTGAGGGTAGCCATCCATGGGCCAGTAGAGCAGATCCGGCGTGTTCTTGGTGGCGGGCACCTCGGGCAGCATCACGTAGCGCCAGCTGCTGGCCCGCACGTAGTTGAGCTGCACCCCGGGCACGAAGATGGCGAGATCATAGATACGCTGCTGGATCTGGCGAGAGAGCTCGGCCCGCTTGGCCATGTCGAACTCGACGTTGTAGGCGTCGATCAGCCCATCGAGCTCTTTGTCAGCCACGTTGAACAAATTGTTGGTCTGCGGCTTGTTGGCGTTGGCCGAGTGGAACGACTCCCAATACTGCGGATAGAGGCCGCCGCCGGCCCAGCCCATCCAGGCAGCCTCGTGTTTCTTCTCCAGCATCGCCTTGAAGCCGGTGGCGCCGTCCACCAGGTTGAGCTCCAGATCCAGCCCCGCCTTCTTGGCCTCTTCTTTGAGCACGGTCAACCGCTTGGAGTGCTCCTGGCTGGTGTAGGTGAGCGCCAGGGTCAGCCGCTCCCCCTTGTCGTTCTGCAGGATGCCGTCCGGCCCCGGTTTGCTGTAACCCGCCTTGGCAAAGTAGTCGCGCGCCTTGGCGATGTCGTAGGCCCGCTCCGGCAGCTGCATGTCGGTGAACTCGCCAAAACCCGAGCCGAAGGTGGTGGCTCTGTCGTAGTCGCCACGCAGCACGGTTTTAATCATCTTGTCGATGTTGAGGGCATACTGGATGCCGAGCCGCACGTTGAGGTCCGCCAGCTTGGGAGTGGCGATATTGAGATGCAGCCCTTGACCGCCCTGCTTGGTGTCGGTCATGGCCATCACCTTCTGCACATATCCCTGCTTGTATTCGGGGGTAACCGCTTTTTCATGCCACCAGTTGGGCAGGATCATCTCGAAGGTATCCAGCTCCCCTTTCAGGAAGTGACGAAAAGCGATGTTGTGATCGCGGATCACCTGCACCTTGATGGTGTCGAGGTTGAACCTGTGCTGGTTGTAGCGATCGTCCTTTGCCCACCACTCCTTCTGCTTGCTGAAGGTGATGGACTTGCCCTTCTTCACGTCGCTCATCACGTAGGGGCCGGTGGTGGGCACCACGGCCCAGTTGTACTGCTTCACCCAGTTGGGGGTGAGCTTGTAGTAGTGCTTGGGCTGGGGCCACAGCTCGGTGGTGTTGAGCAGGTCCAGCTTGGCCTTGCGGGTACCTGCCTTGACCAGAATGGTGTGGTCGTCAACCTTCTCCACTGCCACCACTTCGGTGGTGTAGTAGTTGTTGAACCAGGGCCCCTTGATGTCCTTGGAGCGCATCATCTCGTAGCCGAAGGTGTAGTCATCGGCAACCACCGGCTTGCCGTCCGACCACTTGGCGCGCGGATCCAGCTTGAAGTAGACGGTCTGGTTGTCCGGCGCGATGGCCCAGTGGGTCGCGAGCGACGGAATGGGGTTGCCGGTATTGGGGTGGAAGCTGATGAGCCTCAGCTGGTTATCCATGATGAAGGAGCGGAACGCGCCGTTGGAGTCCGGCCCCACAGTGCGAAACGTCAGTGGGAAACTGTCCACGAACATGGTGATGCTGCCACCCGGCAGCGCCTTGGGCGAGGCGAACACGGGGTCGGTGTCGTTGGTCTCCCATTTGAGATCTGCAGGCAGGCTGGCCGCCCACACCCAGGATCCGTTCACCAGCACAAAGAGAGCACCTATCCATTTCATTTTATTTTTCATGTTTGACTTCCAGGTCATACCCCTGCACTGGGGGCTTGTCGATTCAAGGGTGAGCAACCGGGGCCACAAGCCCGCCCCAGGTCACTGATAACGGGTAAATTTGCGCGGATCGAACGCCTCGCGGATCGCCTCGCCGATGAAGGAGACCATGATCAGCACCAGACTCACCGCTGCCACCACAGAGCTCACGATCCAGATGGCATCCAGGTTGTTGATGCCCTGGGAGAGCAGCTCCCCCCAGCTCGGGGTGGGCGGAGCCAGGCCGAAGCCCAGATAGTCCAGTGCCGTCAGGGTGGAGATGTTGCCCACCACGGCAAACGGCGCCAGGGTGACGATCATCATCAGGGTGTTGGGCAGAATGTGGTGGAAGATGATCCGCCCGGTGCCGGCCCCCTGGGCCCGCGCCGCCATCACGTAGTCCCGCGCCCGCTCCTTGTAGGTGAGGGTGCGCATGTACCAGGTGATGCCCATCCAGCCAAACAGCACGTTGATGGCCACGAACAGGCCGAAGTTGGGCTTGGCCAGCGACACCAGGATCATGATGACGTAGAGAAACGGCACCTGGGACCAGATCTCGATAAAGCGCTGCAGCACCAGGTCAAACCGCCCACCGAGGAAGCCCATCATGCAGCCGATGGTGACCCCGATGGCATAGCTGGCCACCAGCGCGATGAAGGCAAAGCCGATGGCGATGCGAAAGCCGTAGACCAGACGCGCCAGCACGTCGCGGCCGCTGGTGTCGGTGCCAAGCAGGTGGCGCTCGGCCAGGCTCGGCGCATAGGGTGGGTAGGCATCCTGCTTGAAATCCTGCTCATAGGGGTTCCAGGGCACCGGCGGCAACACCACCCAATCCCCCTTGCCATCGGCAGCGAATTTGTCTTTGAGCTGGCGATAATTGGTCTCGTACTCGTAATCGAGCCCGAACTGCTGACCCGGGATCACGTCGCCATAGGTGGGAAAATAGAGCTCCCCCTGATAGCTCACCATCAGTGCCCGACTGTTGACCAAGAGCTCCGCCAGCAGGGAGAGCAGCACCAGGGTGGTGAAGATGATGAAGGAGTAGTAACCGCGCTTGATCGATTTGAAACGCTTGAGTTTTTTTAAGGTGACAGGGTTCATGTTCACTCTCCGAACCGCACGCGGGGATCGACCAGGGCAACGCAGATGTCGGAGACGATATTGCCCACCAGCATCAGCATGGAGGTGATGGCCAGAATGCCCATCACGGTGGGGTAATCCCGCTCGACGATGGCCTCGTAACCGAGCAGACCGATGCCGTCGATGTTGAAGATGGTCTCGATGAGAAAGGAGCCGCCGAAGAAGACGGTGAGCACCGACCCTAGGTGACTGGCGATGGGGATCAGGCTGTTGCGCATCGCATGATCGGTCACCGCCTTGCGAAACGGCAGCCCCTTGGCCACGGCGGTGCGCACGTAATCCGCCGACAGGTTCTCCATCAGGCTGTTCTTCATGGTCATGGTGAGGATGGCGAAATCACCGATGGCGTAGGCGATGAGCGGCAGCAGGGCATGGGCGAACACGGTACGGATCTGATCCCAGCTGCTCTCCATGCCGTCAAACTCGTCCCCTGGGAAGCCCCCCATGGGCAGCCACTCCAGATGAAACGCGAACACTGTGATGAGGAAGATGCCCACCACGTAGGCGGGCAGCGCATAGGCCATGTAGATGAGCATGGAGCTGAGCGAGTCGAAGCGGCTGTTGTGCCTGAGCGCCTTGGCCACCCCGAGCGGAATGGAAACGGCATAACTGAGCAGAAAGGTCGCCAGCCCGAAGAAGGCGGTCACCGGCAACCTGTCCTTGATGAGGCCCCACACCGGTTCGTAATAGCGGGTCGATTCGCCAAGATCCAGCACCGCCAGCTTCTGCAGCCACTCCCAATAGGCGACCAGCATGGGCTTGTCGAGCCCGTAAAAGGCCTTGAGCTCCTCGATCTGCTCGTCGGAGAGCGCCTGCGCCCCCTTGCTGCCGCTGGAGCGGCCAGATTCGTTCTGAGAAACCTGGGCTTGCAGCAGCATGCGTTCGACCGGGCCGCCCGGCACGAAACGGGTGATGGTGAAGACGAGCAGGGTGATACCGAGAAACGTCGGGATGATCAAAAGCATCCGACGTAAGAAATACGACAGCATGGTGGAACCTCGTCCTTGTTGTTCTTTTATGGCCAGTCACATCCGGTGACAGGCCTGTCCTTCCTGGCATTACTCACTGGATAGCCAGTTATTGACAGACTATCCGCTCGGTCACTGTAAAAGCTCTGCAACAAAAATCAAGTAGAACGAAGGGCATGACATGCCCCTTTGGCAAACTGTGGAATTTACTGTGAGTTTTTTATGAAAAAGCCAACTTCAAGATAAAAAACTGCGAGATGAACAATTTAAATAACGTTTAAATTTTCAATCAAACCTACAAAAACAGCCTCACTAAAACATCTTTTACATATAAAACAACAGGATATGATAAATCAGAATTAAATCACCCATCTCTATAATGGGCAAGCTGAAATCCGGCTCGACAATGCAATCTGAACCTCAGCCGAACACGCTACCAAAACAGAAAATAATGCTAAAAAAGTCTTGGTTAGCAATATAAAAACTAGCGGGACATCCCCCTTATCGATAAGTTCAAAATTAATCAATAAAATGGAAACCACTCATTTTAACATCGATTTCACATCGTAAAATATCATCAAGTCAGAATAAACCGCTGCGAAACCGGAAGTATTAAAACATAGTCAGCTTATTGCGCCCCCCTTCCCCATCCACACCGCCTCAATTGACGTCAACCGTCAAAGCTTGATAAGCCTTACGCATCGCTCCAACGAGGGCGGTATGGAAGCAAACAAAAAAACAACCAGGAAGGATATAAGCGATGCTTAGGAAAAGCAGACTCTCTGCTGCCGTAGCGTTTGCCTTGGCGAGCGCGGCAGTAGTAGCCACCCCTGTTTTGGCCGAAGAGGGTCAAAACGTCGAAAAACTCCAGAAGATCAAGGTCACCGGCTCCCGTATCTCGCGCGTCGACGTGGAAGGTGCCACCCCGGTTGTCTCTGTCACCAAAGCCAAGATCGAACAATCCGGTCAGCAGACCGTGGCAGATTACCTGAAACAGGCCTCCTACAACTCCTTCGGCGGCGTATCCCCCTCCTCCGGCAGCTCCTTCCAGTCCCAGTCTACTGTTGGTCTGCGCGGTCTCGGCTCAGAGCGCACTCTGGTGTTGCTCAACGGCAAGCGCGTCGCCGGTTCTCCTACCATGGGTGGTACCTCCATCAACCTCAACACCATCCCCATGGCGGCTGTTGAGCGGGTGGAAGTGAACCTGGATGGCGGCTCAGCCATCTATGGTTCTGACGCCATCGGTGGCGTCATCAACGTGGTGCTGAAAGAGGGTTACGAAGGTCTGACCTTCCAAGGGCGAATTGGTAGCCCAAGCGAAAACGGCGGTGACGAAAAGAGCGGTTCCATCGTAGCCGGTATTACCGGTGAAAAAGGCTCCCTGATGACTGTCTATGAGCACGACAAGAAGGACATCATCTACAGCCGTGACCGTGACTACCTCGCCAAACAAGGTAACGAATCACCCAGCGTTTACGGTCGCAACGTGGAAGGCATCACAGGCCTGGACGGCAATGGCGATCCTATCTGGACATATGGCCCGCTGGCAGGTTCCACCAATCCTGATGGCACCTGTAAAGACCCCTTTGTAAACGCTGATGGTGGCTGTAACTTCAACTACGGCCAGGTTGCTGCCAAGACTGCCTCCCGCAGCCGTGACACCCTCTATGTAAATGGCCGCTATCACATCAATGACAACGTCGATTTCGTACCCCAGATCATTGGTTCCCGGGTCGAGAGCTTTAGCCGCTTTGCACCTGCTGCAGGCGCCTTTGCCATAGATCCTGCCAACCCGAAAAATGCGCAATTTTTCACCGACAACGGCCTGGATGCCGCGGCAACCCAAGGACTGGGCGAAGCTGCTTACGCCTACTACCGTTTCAACAACGTCGGTACCCGTGACAACTTGGTCACAGACACTACTGGCAGTATGAACCTCGGCTTTGAGGGCACCATCACAACTGAAAGCGTTGGTGACATGCAGTGGAATGCCGGCTACATGTACTCCAAGACAGACAACAAGGAAAACGGCACTGGCTATGTGCTGAAGTCTGCCGCCCAAAAGGCTATTGAGGATGGCAAGTTTGTCGGTGGTGAATTTGATTCCTCCACCACGGCCTCCATGGCCGCCGACACCAGCCGCCGTTCCACCATGGACTTCTACCAGTGGTATGCCGGTGTCCAGTGGGACATGGGAGAACTGCCGGCAGGGCCGGTCAGCTGGTACGCAGGTGCCGAATACAACGACTGGGTCTATGCCGACAAATACGATGCCCAATCGGAAGCTGGCAACATCATAGGCTCCGCCGGTAACTCCTCTGGTGGTGTTCGTGACGTGACTGCTGCCTACATCGAGTCCCTGGTACCCATCACCGATCAGATTGAGCTCAACGTCGCCGGTCGCTTCGACAAATACAGCGACTTCGGCAGTGCCTTCTCACCCAAGACCAGTCTGCGCTACCAGCCGCTGGACAACCTGATGCTGCGCACTTCCTGGTCTCGTTCGTTCCGGGCTCCCAGTCTGAGTGATCTCTACTCTGCAGACTCCTTCTCGGCCGACTGGGCCAAGGACTATGTCTATTGCGAAGCAAACGGTATCTCGGCTGCTGCTTGCCCCAACAAACAGTACGATACCACGCGGACTTCAAACGAAAAGCTGAAGGAAGAGACCGCAGACACCTGGAACTTCGGCGTGGCCTACAGCCCGCTGGATGACCTGAACCTGTCACTGGACTACTACACGGTCAAAATCACCGACGTCATCCAGCTGAACTCTCTGCAGTCCATCATCTATGACGAACTGAACAACGGCAGCTCCAGCAACATCACTCGTAACAGCCAAGGCAAGATCAAGGGCGCTATCGCTCCCATGGTCAACTTGGGTGAACTGAACACCAGCGGCCTGGATTTCAAGGCTGACTACAAGTACGACCTGAACGTGGCAACCATTCGTTATGACTTCGGTGGTACCTACATCCTGGAATACAAGGAAGGTCTTTATGCCGGTGGGCCGGTTGTAGACAAGATTGGCCAGAACGGCAAGCCGCAGCTGCGCTTCAACTCCGGTGTCGGGGTCAATGTGCCGCAGTGGTGGAACATGGACACCTACCTGAGCGCCAGCTACATCGACTCCCAGAGCCAGGACTACATTGCCGATACCGGTGAGGAAGTGGGTCATATCGCCTCCCAGACCACCTGGAACCTGAACGTCGGTGTGGATGCCCCCTGGGACGGCAAGATCCAGGTCGGTGTGAAGAACATGTTCAACGTAGGTCCGTCTCTTGAGAGCGATGGTTTCACCTACGACGAAGATGTGTACAGCATCGATGGTCGTATCTACTACCTCGACTACACCCAGAAGTTTTAATCCACTCCCGTTGAGATATAAACCCAAGCCGGCCCGGTCGGGCCGGCTTTGCCCAACGTCCAAGGAAGTTACGGAGATAGGGTAATCCTATGAAAACAAGGACAATTACAATGAAGAAAGCGCTCCTCGGCAGCCTGGTTTCTGCTGCCTTGCTGACCAGCTTCAATCTGAGTGCCGCCTCTGCCAGCCAGGCAGTGGACGCTCAAGCCGCCACCGACAATGCATCCAAAGTGTCCCAGCAGAAGATCGACAGCTACGCCGACTCTGCCGAATCCGCCCTCGCCCAGTACAAGGCCGCCCTGCGTCAGGTCGACAGCCTGCGTACCTACAACGAGCAGGTGGGCAAGATGGTCGACTCCCAGAGCAGCGAACTGGCCTCGATGCAGCGCCAGATCGCCCAGATCGATCAGACCAGCACCGAAGTGGTGCCGCTGATGCTCAAGATGATCGACTCCCTCGAGCAGTTCGTGGCGCTGGATCTGCCGTTCCAGAAGGTCGAGCGGGAGGATCGCGTCGCGGCCCTGACCGACCTGATGAACCGGGCCGACGTCACCATCTCCGAGAAGTACCGCAAGATCCTGGAGGCCTACCAGATCGAGGAGGGCTTCAGCCGCACCATCGAATCCTACAAGGCCAGCCTGGCCAAGGATGGCGGCGAGAAGACCTACGAGTTCCTGCGCGTCGGCCGCATCGCCCTGCTCTACCAGTCCCCGGACGGCAATGAGACCGGCATGTGGAACAAGAAGACCCGTCAGTGGGAAGAGTTGCCCCAGGAGTATCGCAGTGCAGTGGAACAGGGCCTTCGCATCGCCAAGAAGCAGGCGCCCCCCGCCCTCATCAAGCTGCCGGTTCAAACTGCGGAGAAAGCATCATGAAAGGAATCAAACTTGCCATCGCCTCGCTGATCGCGGGCGCGACCCTGCTCACCCTGCCGGTGACCGCCGCCGAGAAACCGGTGGACCTGAACGCCCTGCTCAATCAGGTCAAAGCCGCCAGCACCACCGAATCCCAGCTCAACAAGGAGCGGGAAGCCCGCTTCCTGGCCGACAAGAACGAGCAGGCCGCCCTGCTGGTCAAGGCCAAGGCAGAACTGGCCGCCGAAACGGCCAAGGGTGAGCGGCTCAAGGCCACCTTCGATGCCAACGACAAGCAGCTGACCGAGCTGACAGAGACCCTGCGCCAGCGTGCCGGCAACATGGGCGAGATGTTCGGGGTGCTGCGCCAGTTCGCCGGCGAGTTCAAGGGGATCTTCAACGCCTCTGCCCGCCGGGTCGAGCATCCGGAGCAGACCGCCCTGCTGACCCGCCTGGCCGAGAGCAAAGAGCTGCCCTCCAGCGATGACCTGACCGCCTTCTGGACCACCACCCTCAGCCGCATGGTCGACGGTGGCAAGGTCAGCCAGATCCCGGCCACCGTGGTCTATGGCGAGGGCAACCAGGCCGAGAAGACCGTCACCCAGATCGGCGAGTTCAACACCGTCTCCGAAGGCAAGTACCTGACCTTCGTGCCGGAGACCGGCAAGTTCGAACAGCTGCCCCGCCAACCCGACAAGGGGGTGCTGGAACCCATCGCCTACTTTGAACAGGGTGGCGGCGGCGTCAAGCCGATCTTCGTCGACCCGTCCCGCGGCGTGATCCTCTCCCTGCTGGTGCAGTCGCCGACCCTGAAGGAGCGGATCGATCAGGGTGGTGAAGTGGGTTACGTCATCATGGTACTCGGTGTGCTCGGTACCCTGCTGGCGTTGTTCTGCGGCGCTCGCCTCTCCCTCATCGGCGGATCCATGCGCAAGCAGCTGAAATCCGATCAGATTATCAAGGGCAACCCCATCGGCGAGATGCTGGGGGCCTACCAGAGCCATCGTGGCGACAACATCGAGGATCTGGAGTCCAAGCTCGACGAGATCATCCTGCGCAACGTGCCCAAGTTCGAGAAGGGCATCAGCATCATCAAGCTGATCGCCTCGGTCGCGCCGCTGCTGGGTCTGCTGGGTACCGTGGTCGGCATGATCGCCACCTTCCAGGCCATCACCCTGTTCGGTACCGGCGATCCCAAGCTGATGGCAGGCGGTATCTCCGAAGCCCTGGTCACCACCATGCAGGGTCTGGTGGTCGCCGTGCCCATGCTGTTCCTCTACACCATCGTACAGACCCAGAGCCGTCGTCTGATCCAGGTGCTGGAAGAGCAGAGCGCCGGTTTTGTCGCCCGCTACCAGGAACGTCTGCACGCCTCCAAAGCCGCAGCGTAAGGAGTCATCCATGTGGTTCTGGTTGATTGAAGAAGTCGAGTCGGTCCGCCGGTTTCTGGGATTGGGGGGCGACGTACTGGTCGCCCTGTTCTTCCTGACCCTGATGATGTGGGCCCTGCTGCTGGAGCGCTGGTTCTACTTCATGGCGGTCTACCCCAAGCAGGTGAAGCAGACCAAGGCCGCCTGGCTGGCCCGCAGCGATCACCTCTCCTGGTCCGCCAAGCAGATCCGGCGCGAGCTGGTCTCCCGGGTGGCCATGGCGGTGGACAAGGGGATGCCGGTCATCAAAGTGCTGATCGCCCTCTGCCCGCTGATGGGGTTGCTCGGAACCGTGGTCGGCATGGTACAGGTGTTCGACACCCTGGCCATCACCGGCACCGGCTCACCGCGGGCGATGGCCTCGGGGATCTCCAAGGCGACGGTACCGACCATGGCAGGCATGATTGCCGCCCTTTCCGGCCTGTTTTTTGTCAACCAGCTCGATCACAAGGCCAAGCTGGCGGTCGAGAAGCTGGAAGACAACCTGAAACACGGTTGATGCAGGATGCACTCCCCCGCCGGACCCGACTCTGGCGGGGGCACAGAACAAGCAAGGAGTTTTTGCCATGAGAAAACGTCACAGCGACAGCAGTGCTGATGAGGCGGCCATCGATTTGACCCCCATGCTGGACATAGTGTTCATCATGCTGATCTTCTTCATCGTCACCACCTCGTTCGTCAAGGAGTCCGGTGTGGAGATCAACCGCCCGAGCGCCAGCACGGCCGAGACGGTGAAGAAGGGGAACATCATGGTCGCGGTCCGTGAAAACGGCCAGGTCTGGGTCGACAAGCGCATCGTCGAAGTAGGTGCCGTGCGCGCCAACATCGAGCGGCTGCGGGCCGAAAACCCGGAGAGCGCCGTGGTGATCCAGGCCGATACCGAATCCCGTTCAGGTCTGGTGGTCCAGGTCATGGATCAGATCCGCATGGCCGGTGTCCAGAACATCTCCATCGCGGCGAGCAAGAGCAGCTGATGCCGGAGCGAGCACCATGAGATACCTGATATCGTTGGCGGTCTCCTGTGTGGTGGTGTTCTTCCTGTTTCTGGGAATGAACAAGCTCATCACACCGGATCACCGGGAGTTGGTGGAGAAGGAGGACGTCAGCATGACCGACTTCATCCGCATCAAGCCTCAGGAGACCCTGCAAGAGAGACAACGCGAGCTGCCCAAGCCGCCGCCCCCGAACCGGCCCCCTCCCCCTCCCGAGATGGAAGTGGCCAGCACGGATCGGCCGCAGATGGAGAGCTCGCCGATGGACATGCCCAAACTCGACATTCCGGTCAACATCGGTGGTGGCAACGCCCTCGGTGCCTACAGCACCGGCGGCGGTGGTGGTGGCATGGGTGGCAACAACGGCGCCATTCCGCTGGCGACCTTCGAGCCCATGATGCCTCGCAAGGCGGCGCTGGCCGGCCTTGCCTCTGGCAAGGTGCTGGTGGAGTTCACCGTCACCGAGCGCGGCACCGTCAGCAACGTGCGGATCGTCAAAGAGGATCCCCGCAGCTACGACCTCGGCAAGGAGGCCCGCAAGACCATCGCCAAATGGACGTTCAAGCCGGCCATGGTCGATGGCAAGCCGCAGGCCACCCGCATGCAGCAAGAAATCGAGTTTGCGGTCAACTAAGGAAGGTGGCGATGAAAAAGTTACATACCCTGATCCTCGCCCCGGTCGCCATGGCGGTGCTGCTCAGCACCGCCGGTTGGGCCGCCGAGCAGCCCGCCCTCTCTGATCGCGCCTATCGTGCGGTCAACAAGGCGCAGGCACTGATCACCGAGAAGAAATACGGCGAGGCCAATGCCAAGCTGCAGGAGGCGCTGTCCGGCGCCGGCGAGCGGGTTTACGACAAGGGGGTCATTCTGCAGACCCTGGGCTTCGTGGCGGCGCAACAAGAGAAGTACGGTCAGGCGACCAAGTACTTCGCCGATGCCATCGCCACTGGCGGGCTGCCCCAGCCGGTGGCCCAGCAGGTGCGCTACAACCTGGCCCAGCTCTACATGGCGGAGGGGAACTTCAAGGCCTCCATCAGCACCATGAACCAGTGGTTCGCGAACCTCGGCAAGGACGAGAAACCGACCCCGCACGCCTACATCACGCTGGCCAACGCCCATGTGCAGCTCAAGCAGTATCGAGAAGCCATTCCGGCGGTGGACAACGCGATCAAGCTCTCCGCGGGCAAGGCGCCGGAGTCCTGGTACCTGCTGAAGATGGCAGCTCACTACGAGCTGAAGCAGTACAAGCCGGCCACCGAGGTGCTGACCGCACTGGTCGACCGCTACCCGGAGAAGAAGAAGTACTGGACCCAGCTCTCGGCCATGCACATGCAGGCGGGCAACGATGCCAAGGCCCTGGCGGCGCTGGAAGGCGCCTACAACCTCGGCATGCTGACCGAAGCCAGCGAGCTGCAGCGCCTCGCCAACTACCTGGCCTTCGCCGGCATTCCCCACCGCGCCGCCCGCGTGATGGAGAAGGCGATGAAGGAAGGGACCATCGAGAGCAACGCAGCCAACTACAAGACCCTGGCCAACTACTGGCACCAGGCCAAGGAGCTGGACCCGGCCATCGACACCCTGGCCAAGTCCTACAAGCTGGCCCCCAGTGCCGATCTGCAGTTGAAGATGGCGCGCATGATGATCCAGAGCAAGCGCTACCAGGATCTGGTGGCCTTCGCCGCCAAGCCCGCCGCCAACGCCAGCGGCGAGCAGCGGGCGGATCTGAAGTTCCTGACCGGGGTCGCCTATTTTGAGCAGCAAAAGCCGAAGGAGGCACTCTCCGCCTTCACCCAGGCTGCCCAGAACGGCAACGTCAGCGGCCGCGCCTCCCCCTGGATCAGCTTCTTGAAAGAGCAGCAGGGCGGCGCCGTCACCCAATAAGCAACCCTGGCGTACCAGCCCGGAGCATCTGTTCCCGGCATGGCACGCAATGACACCCGGCAGGACGGGCTCCCGCCCTACCGATCAACAACAAGGGGATTACCCCGCAGATTGCCTTGGTGGCAATTGGCCGCTCCCCGGAGCGGTCTTTTTTATGCCCCTGCCTTTATTACCCCGCCATAAAAAAATCCGGAGCCTGGGCTCCGGATTGGGTCATTACCTTGCGAGAGAACAGGCCATGCAGAGTGCCGGCCTGCCTCTCAAACGGTCATCAGTAGCTACACACCAGTTTCCAGCTGCTATCGCCCGCTCTGAGCTCGCTGCTGGTGCGGCAGCTTGGACAACTCAGTAGCTGCATACCAGTTTCCAGCTGCCGTCGCCCGCCTTAGGCTCGCTGCTGGTCCACCAGTTGGCCTGCCAGACCGCCTTGTTGTTGGTCATACGATCACCACCGTTGGCGTGATCCCCCTGCGGCCAGGTCGGATAGGCCT
This sequence comes from Aeromonas sp. QDB39, assembly GCF_027707585.1. Taxonomy (NCBI): domain Bacteria; kingdom Pseudomonadati; phylum Pseudomonadota; class Gammaproteobacteria; order Aeromonadales; family Aeromonadaceae; genus Aeromonas; species Aeromonas sp. QDB39. The sequence goes on from NZ_JAPCIV010000009.1 coordinate 59,996, forward strand.
TGTAGGCGGCCGGATTGACGTTCTGGCTGCTGCAGGTGCTACCGCCCGGGTTCTCACCGCCACCACTGCTGCCCAGCACGGCCTCCGGCAGGGTCGGGAACTCGGCCTTGAGACCCGCAGTCTGGGTGCCGCTGATGATGCGGATACCGCTCGGCACACCGGCGGCCGGCAGATAGTAGGTCATCGCCACTTCCACGTCGCTGCCCGGCGCCCACGCCTTCCAGGTCGGCAGCGTGAAGGCCGCCTTGTGGAAATCCTTCTCGCCCGCGATGCCGTCGGAGTTCTGGTTGCCGCCGCTCTCCACCACTTTCAGCCCCATCCCACTCTGGTCGGTGATGGTGTCGGAGGTGGAGGTGGGCACCAGGAACTCGATGCGGGTACCGCCCGGAATGGTCTGGGTCGAGTTGTTGGTGAGCTTCAGGGTCGGGTTGATCGGGTAGTTGGAATCCCCCTCCTTGAAGCCGGAGAGGCTCACCGCGATGTCGAGCTGGGCGGTTGGCGCCGCCAGATCGTTCTGCCTGGTGTCGTACTTGGTCGCCTTGGCAAACTTGTCGTAGGCGAGCGTGGTCAGGGTATCCCCCATGCCGTACTCGTTCTTGGCCGGATCGAAGGCGTAGTCACCCGCCATCTCCCAGAACATGACCCCGCCCAGGCCCCGCTTGATGATGTAGTCGAGCTTGTGGCCCATGGACTCTTCATCTTCGGTGGAGAGGAACACCTTCTTCTCTTCGTTCCACAGCCAAGGCGCCTGCGCCTTGTCATCGTAGTAACGCACGTACTTGCCCTGCATCACGTGAGCCGGGTTGTTGGGATCCAGACCCCAGGCCTGACCGTAGCTCGGCATGGTGGTGATACCCAGGCTGGCGGCGTTCTCCAGGTTCTTGGCGTGCCACATGGGCACGGCACCGCCGCCGATCTCCTTGCCGTTCTTGTCGAGATCGTGCCAGATGTTGTCGATGCCGACCGCCCCGTTGCCGCACGGAATGGTGCTGCCGCCGGTACCCGGCTGACAATCGCTCTGGCTCGGCAGTACTGCCTTGCCGCCCAGGCCGTGGGTGCCACCGCTGACCCCTTGCCAGCCGCGGGTGTAGTAAGGCACGCCCACGTTGATCTTGCCGGCCGCCAGGGCGCCACGGAAGTAGTGGGCAGACCAGGCCGCGTTGAGGTAGCCAATGCCGCCAAACTGGCTCTGGGTATAGACGCCCCAGTGGGCAAGTTCGGCATCCGCCTTGTTGTCGAACAGGGCGGCGTTGTGACCGACGAAGTTGTTCCAGGCGCCGTGGAAGTCGTAGGTCATCAGGTTGACGTAGTCGAGGTACTGGGTGACCTGGAAGTTCTCCATGCCGCGCAGCAGATAGGCCGAGGCCGGCGAGGCGATGGTCAGCATGTACTTGCGACCATCCTCGCTGCCGGCGCTGTCGAGCTTGCTGCGCAGGGTCTGCATCAGCACCTTGTAGTTGGCAAACAGCTTGCCGCGGCACTGGTTGGAGAGCGGGAAGTCGTTGGGGTTGCCCGCATCCTTCATGGAGGTGGGATACTCGTAGTCGACGTCGACCCCGTCAAAGCCGTACTGACGGATGAAGCTCACCGCCGAGTTGGCAAAGGCGTTGATGCCGTCGGTGTTGACCGAGCAGTCACCCTTGGTGGTGGCGGTATAGAAGCCGCGGGTATCGGCCCAGCCCCCCACCGAGATCAGGGTCTTCACGTCCGGATACTGCTTCTTGTACTTGGACAGCAGGTTGAAGTGGCCCTGGTAGGCGAACTCCGGATCCATCTCGGCACCCGGCACGCCGTCCCAGGTCATCTTGGTCGCCGAGTCATCCACCTTGATGGTGTGGCTCTGCTCGTCCACCGCCGCGAAGGCGTAGTTGATGTGGGTGATCTTGTCCCAGGGGATGTCGCTCACCAGGTAGGAGGGCAAGCCGTTCTTGCCGGTACGCCAGGAGGTGAAGTAACCGATGACCCGGCGGGCGTGGTCATCCCCCATGCACTCGTAGCCATCCGGACGGTAGATCTGACGAATGTCGCAGGAGAGATTGCCACCGGTGGGCGGCAAGGCGGCCTCTTCCACCTGCACGTCGACCTGGCTCGACTCGCCGCTCAGGTTCTCCTTGTCGGTCGCCACCAGCTTGAGGCCGGCCAGCCCCTTGCTCTGGGGCGTCCAGTTCACCTGCCAGGGGGCACTGGTGTCTTCACCCACTTTCTTGCCATCGACGAACAGCTCGACCTTGGCGACGTCGTTGTTGGCATCGGTGACGTTGCCGCTCACTGCCACGCTGCGACCCAGGGTCACCTTGGCGCCAGCGGCCGGGCTCGCGATGCTCACCTTGGGCGCCTCTGGCGCCACCACGGCGGCGACCTTGAAGCTGGAATCCGCTTCGCTCAGCACCTTGCCATCTTTATCCAGTGCCCGAGCCTTGAGGGCGTGGGCGCCGACACCGGCGGCACTCCAGCTGCCGTTCCAGGGCGAGGCGCTCGCCGTGGCCACCAGCTTGCCGTCGATGAGGTATTCCACCCGAACCAGCGCCGTCACCGGGCCGCTCAGGGTCACCGCCAGTGCAACGCTGGCCCCCTCGTTGAAACTTGCGCCGGCAGCCGGCGAGCTGACGGCTACGCCGAGCGCCGGAGGCGGCACGTCCCCGCCATAGAGTTTCCAGGCATCGGCCCAGACCACACCCACCCCGGGGGCGTAGTGATAGGGCGAGGCCCCGCACCAGCCGGAGTAGGGAAATTCTTTGCACTCATAGAGATTGCCGACGTTGCTGACGATGTCGCCGGCCTTGTAGGCGGTACCGGCCTGATAGGCGGGATAGGCGGCCTGTGCCCAGGCGGGCATGGCAGCCAAAGCCACCAGCATGGCAAGCCTGCTGGGCCTTAGGATCTGTTGCATATTGTTATCTTCCTTGTTTTGTCTTGGCATTGGTCACCAAGGCAAAGAACAAGCGCAACCTGCGTGATGGGCGCAGACAACTGGCAATGGACCTGCCACAAACGTCACCCTCACCCTGGGAAGCCCCGCTATCTGGATCGCACGATCTGAAGACCGGAGGCATTGCGTCCCGGCATCTCGACCGGTTTGCCCTTTACCTGGGTTCCGTGAGGAACAAGCCGAGTATAGGAATCAACCAGCCGAGTCTCAATCTTCATTCTCGAGGAAAAATATGTGGATGCCAGCCAGATCACATTTTCACTGATGTGACGAAATAACTGTTTTGTCATTAATTTCATACTGTTAGCCAAGTCAAAAAAACCGGCATTGCCCTCATTTGTATCCCCGTAATGTGCGTTGGCTCACTGGTATGACATGCCAGAAATGTGACAATGCGCGCCCTTGGCCAATGCGCCAAGGCTATGGAAACACTGGCAAAAAATAAAAAAGGAACAGTTATGAAAGGAACACGTACCCTACTGTCGCTGGCCGTGGGGCTTGCGCTCGCCTCCCCGTCCGTCTATGCCGCCGGCTTCAGCTGCCCGGCCGACAGTGCCCTCACCCCGATCCCGGTCATTCAGGGCAGCGGCGACAAGAGCCCGCTCATTCCCGCCGACAAGTTCGAAAGCCCCCAGAGCGTCATGGTCAAGGCGGTAGTCTCTGGCCTTGGCGAGAGCCTCAACAAGGGGTTCTACCTGCTGGATGTGCAGGGCGACGGCAACCCCCAGACCTCGGACGGCATCTTCGTCTTCCTGAACGACAAGAACTTCGCCAGCAAGTACCCGGACATCAAGCCGGGTGCCGAAGTCTGCCTGGAGGCCAAGGTCGAGGAGTATTACAACCACACCCAGCTCAAGCCGGTGTTTGACAGCGGCACTCCGCGCCTGCAGGTCGTCGCTCAGGGCTCCGTCCCGGCCGCCATCCCGCTGCGGGTGCTGGAAAACGAAACCCTGGCCCGGGCGCTGGAGCGCCACGAAGGGATGCGGGTACGGCTCGATGCCGACAGCGCGCTCAAAATCAGCCGCAACTTCAGCTATGACTACGCCGCCCGGCGCAACAACCTGGTGCTCTCCCACCAGGCACCGCTGATGAAACCGACCCAGCTGCACGATGCCGACAGCAAGGCAGCCAAGGCGCTGGCCAAGGCCAACGCCGGCAACCGGGTGTTCCTCGAATCGGACTTCAAGGCCGCCGACGGCAAACTGCCCTGGCTGCCGGCCTGGGAGCCGGAGCAGGGTTACCTGCGCATCGGCGATGCCCCGGTCAATCTGGACGCCATGGTGGGCTACAGCTACAACGAGTACCGGCTGATCGTGCCGCAGGATCAGGTGATCACCGCTGGCGATCTGCTGCGCACCAGCGACAACGACCGCCAGAGCGCCCCGGCCCGTGCCGACGGCACCGATCTGCGCGTCGGCAGCTTCAACGTGCTCAACTACTTCACCAGCCACTCCAGCGTGGGCGGTGCCCTCAACGTGCTGTGCAAGGATCAGGCGGATGCGGACAGCGCCAAGGGCTGCAACCGCGGCGCCAAGAACCTGGAAGATTTCCAGAAGCAGCGCGCCAAGATCGTCAACGCCATCACCGAGATGGATGCCGACCTGCTCGGCCTGATGGAGATGGAGAACAACGGCTTTGACAGCCACTCCGCCATCAGCGACCTGGTACAGGCTCTCAACGCCCAGCAGAAAGAGGCGGGCAAGCAGTACGCCTTCGTCACCCTGCCCAAGGCGCTGCTGCAGGGCGAGCACTACTTCGGTGGCGACGCCATCATGGTGGCCATGATCTACCGGCCGGCCAAGCTGGCACCGCAAGGGGACGCCAACGTCATCACCCTGCCGGTGCAGAAATACCTGGATGCCAAAGGGGTCGAGAAACAGGCCTCCCAGCGTGACTCCCTGGTGCAGACCTTCACCGTCGAGGGCAGCAAGGATCCGCTGACCCTGGTGGTCAACCATCTGAAGTCCAAGGGCTCAGGCTGCCTCGAGAACCTGGACGGCAAGGAGCCGGCCGATCTGCAGGGCAAGTGCACCGAGTTCCGGGTCAGTGCCGCCAAGGTGCTGGGCGAGGCGGTGAGCAAGCTGCCCGGTCAGGTGCTGCTGGTGGGCGACTTCAACTCCTACGCCCGGGAAGATGCGATCCGGGTGCTGACCGACTATGTGCCGACCGACGGCCAGCGCAAGATAGTCTCCGCCTCCCAGACCTTCCTCGGCGACCAGGTCTTTGAGCAGACCGGCAGCGAAGTGGCCAAGAGCTACGGCCTGGTGGACATGAACGTCAAGTTCAACAAGGAGAAGGCCATCTCCTACAGCTACGAGGCCGAACTCGGCACCCTGGATTATGCCCTCGCCAACCCGGCGCTGGCCGGCAAGGTGATCGCCGTGGCCGACTGGCACATCAACTCGTTCGAGAGCAACCTGTTCGAGTACGGCCGGGACTTCACCGGCGACATGATCAAGTCGGACAACCCGTTCAGCGCCTCCGACCACGATCCCATCATCGTCGACCTCAAGCTGAAAGAGGAGAGCAACGGCGGTGGTGGTGCCATAGGAGCCCTGCTGCTGGCGCTGCTGCCGCTGGCCTGGCGTCGTCGCCACGGCTGATGACCCGCCATCAAACCAAAAGCCCGCAGCGATGCGGGCTTTTTATTGGCCAGCCGGCACGACCGGTGAACGGAGCACAAAACAAAAAGGCCACCGCAGTGCGGTGGCCTTTTCTACTTTCGTTACGAAAGATGGTGGAGCTACGCGGGATCGAACCGCGGACCTCTTGCATGCCATGCAAGCGCTCTCCCAGCTGAGCTATAACCCCAACTCACCTCGGCGCTACCAAAGTTATCTCCGGCAACGGAGGCGCATGATAGGCACCGACCGCTTTGCTGTCAACCCAAAAATAACGCCGATTCGCGCGTTTAGTCAAAATTCAAGCAGTTAGCCGATTTAACCGGCAATGACACAGCTATCTCGCTGTTTTATGTCACAAAACAGGCCTTTGGCCAAAAACAAAGGCTATGTCCCAATTACGTGTTGCATGGGGCGCCCCAGCGCCTCATGCAAGCAACGTGAGATATTCACTTCCCGCCCATAGCGCTCCAACATCCTCCTCCAACCCAGATAATTCCTCAGATAGTGGGTCGCGACCCCATGGAACCGCTCCATCCACTCCTTCAATCGCCTGTGGTACCCGTTCACATGTTGGATGTGATATGCACCCACCACCCGCTCTCCCGCTCGATTGCGCACCACTTGGTGTGTTATCCCCAGTCCCTCGCTGAAACTCGCATACACCCCGGCACCATCGCTGCACAGGACGGCATCCGGGGCGATAAGCGGCTCAAGCACCGCCTTCACTGCCCTGGCATTCAGCTGCTCCAACTGGAAATCGGCCAGGTGGCCTGCTCGGTCTTGCACCACCATCACCGGGATGTAATCCGGTCCTGTGCCTCGGGTACGGCCTTTACCTCCACGATGGCGGGCCGGGCGGGGCAATCCGCGCTGTCCTTTGAATGACTCCAGGAAGAAGGTCTCATCGACCTCGATGATACCCTCTTCCCGTACCGCCTGGTGGCTAGCCATGGCCTTCAGGAAGCGGTGACGCCACAAAAAGGCGGTGTTTTTACCGACCCCGCAGTGGAGCGCCGCCTGCCGGACGGTCAGACCGTCGATGAGGGCCTGTGCATAGTCTTCCCAGCATTGTGGCTTGCGAAGTCGGGCGAGAGGCGTGTTAGTGAGAACGGAACTGGTGCGCAAGCACTGCTTGCAGCGATAACGGCGCAGCCCTCGAGACCAGCCCCAGGGAGCCAGCAGTGTGGCCTCAGCCTGGCAGTGAGGGCAGCATTGGCATGCGGGAAGTTGAGTGGCCAACGAGGTGATGGGGTGAGGGGTGGTGAGTTCCTGTTGCGCGAGACGACGCTGACGCAAAGTGAGTAATGGGAAGAGGGACAGTAGCTGTTGAAAGGCTTGGGTATCCATGGTGGAGGCCCTCAAGGTGATGACCTACTTCAAGGTTAGCCTTTCAACACATAACTGGGACAGAGCTATAAAAAAACCGGAGCCTGGGAAGGCTCCGGTTTCTCAGCACCGGGTGGCGGTATCACGACCGCGCACGGGATGTGGGTCAGTCACGCACATAGATGACTTCTACGCCATCATCGTCTTCGTCGTCCCACTCGTCGTCGTCCAGCGATTCATCAAACGCCTTGGAGGCGGCCAGCGCATCGGCTTCAGCCTTGGCCAGCTGGTTCTTGTGGTAGTCGTCCCACTTGAACTCCACCTTCTCGATGGCGTCTTTGGCATCTTCCGCCAGCTGACGGGGCATGGTGTCCAGCAGGTCCAGGATGTCGTAGCAGACCTTCTTGGTCCCTTCCTTGCTGATAGCAGTGATGGCGTAGACAGGGCCTTCATGATTGAGGGAGGTCTTGACGCGATCCATCACTTCCTGCGCCTCTTCTTCCAGGATCAGGTCCATCTTGTTGAACACCAGCCAGCGCGGCTTGCTCGCCAGCTCAGGGCTGTATTTTTCCAGCTCCCGGACTATGGTCACCGCATTCTCGGCCGGATCAGAACCATCGACCGGGCAGATGTCCACCAGATGGATCAGCACGCGGCAGCGCTCAAGGTGCTTGAGGAAGCGGATACCGAGGCCAGCGCCTTCGGCGGCACCTTCGATCAGACCGGGAATGTCGGCGATGACGAAGGAGCGGGAGTTCTCACCACGCACCACACCCAGGTTCGGTACCAGGGTGGTGAAGGGGTAATCGGCCACTTTCGGACGGGCCGCGGAGACGGCACGGATGAAGGTGGACTTGCCGGCGTTGGGCAGACCCAGCATGCCGACGTCGGCCAGCAGCAACAGCTCCAACTTCAGGGTGCGCACTTCACCCGGGGTACCGTTGCTCTTCTGGCGCGGAGCCCGGTTGACGGAGCTCTTGAAACGGGTGTTGCCAAGACCGTGGAAGCCGCCCTTGGCGACCAACAGCTTCTGCTCGTGGTGGGTCAGGTCACCCAGCAGTTCGCCGGTGTCTTCATCGCTGGCGCGGGTGCCGACCGGTACGCGCAGGATCCTGTCCTTGCCGCGACGGCCGGTACAGTTGGCGCTCTGGCCATTCTCGCCACGTTCGGCGGCGTGAAAACGCTCGAAACGGTAGTCGATCAGGGTGTTCAGGTTTTCATCGGCAACCAGATACACGTCGCCACCGTCACCGCCGTCACCGCCGTCCGGGCCGCCGTTCGGAATGTACTTCTCACGGCGAAAGCTCACACAACCGTTACCACCGTCACCGGCATCGACTCGAATCTGGACTTCATCAACAAACTTCATAGGTAACCGTCACCTTAATTCGAAAAACCGATACGCAATTATAGTGGTACAGACCCCTGCGGGCGATACGCATCTTGCCAAGCATGCCCTTTCAGAGCCAGGGTCAGCTGCGTGCCGTTTTTTCGTAAACTGCTGCAGAAAAACAAAAGCCCCGCCTGTTGGCGGGGCTTCGGATCCTTGCGGTCCGTAATTACTCAGCAACGATGCTAACGTACTTACGGTTCAGCGGACCTTTAACTTCGAACAGGATTTTACCAGTCGCAGTAGCGAACAGGGTGTGATCCTTGCCCAGACCAACGTTGGTACCGGCGTGGAACTTGGTGCCACGCTGACGAACGATGATGCTGCCAGCCAGAACTGTTTCGCCGCCGAAACGCTTCACGCCCAGGCGTTTAGCTTCTGAATCGCGGCCGTTGCGGGATGAACCGCCAGCTTTTTTGTGTGCCATCTATCGTACTCCTCTAATTAAGCGCTGATGCCAGTGATTTTGACTTCAGTGAACCACTGACGGTGGCCCGCTTGCTTACGGTGGTGCTTACGACGACGGAACTTGACGATAGTCACTTTCTCGCCACGGCCGTGAGCCACAACTTCAGCTACAACCTTGCCACCTTCAACGAAAGGAGCACCTACTTTAAAAGTGTCGCCTGCAGCAACCATCAGCACTTCGTTGAAGTCGATGGTAGCGCCAGTCTCAACGTTCAGCTTTTCCAGACGAACGATTTGACCTTCGGCCACACGGTGTTGTTTTCCGCCGCTTTGGAATACCGCGTACATTTGATTAACTCCGTAAAGGCGTGTCTTTTGCTCAAGGCCAGACACGCGCAAAAACCTATAACAATGGGCCGGCATTCTACGCAAATCGATTTGCTCAGGCAAGGCCAATTTAGCAAAAAGTTTATTTTGTGCGCATATCTGCCGCCGTGAACAAACGCTTAACTGTAACCCATTGTGAAATCGTGTAGAATCCCCGCCATTGCTAAAATCGCAGTCATCACTGCCGTCACGTTACGAGACTTATGGACCAACAGACTATCCGTGCGCTCTGTGCCGCCGACATGACGGCGGTCAATGAACTGATCCTGGCGAGACTCCAGTCCGATGTCAGCCTGATCAACCAGCTGGGTTTCTATATTGTCAGTGCAGGCGGGAAACGGATGCGCCCCATGCTGACCGTCATGGCCGCCCGCGCACTGGGATACGAAGGTGAAGATCACCTGAAACTGGCTGCCATCATCGAATTCATTCATACCTCCACCCTGCTGCACGACGACGTGGTCGACGAATCCGACCTGCGTCGCGGCCGGGAAACCGCCAACGCCCTGTTCGGCAATGCCGCCAGCGTGCTGGTGGGCGACTACCTCTACAGCCGCTCCTTCCAGATGATGAGCGAGCTCTCCAACCTGCGGGTGATGGAGATCCTCTCCGATGCCACCAATACCATCGCCGAAGGGGAAGTGTTGCAGCTGATGAACTGCAACGATCCGGATACCACCGAAGAGAGCTACATGACGGTCATCTACTGCAAGACCGCCAAGCTGTTCGAGGCGGCCACCCGACTCGCTGCCGTGCTGACCCATCAGGCCGCGCCCGTCGAGCAGGCCATGACCGACTATGGCAAGTATCTGGGCACCGCCTTCCAGATCATTGACGACGTGATGGACTACTGCTCCCAGAGCGACGAGATGGGCAAGAACGTCGGCGATGATCTGGCCGAAGGCAAACCCACCCTGCCGCTGCTGCGAGCCATGGAAGTGGGTAGCCCGGAAGAGCGCCAACTGGTGCGCGATGCCATCGAGCACCGCAACGGCATGGAACACCTCGACCGGATCCTGGCCATCCTCGACCGTACCGGCGCCCTGGAATACTCCCGCATGCGGGCTCGGGAAGAGGCCGACAAAGCCATCGCGGCCCTCGCCATCCTGCCGGACTCTCAGCACAAACAGGCATTGGCAACACTGGCCCACATGGCGGTGCAGCGCAGCGCCTGATGCCAGTCGCCAGACAATAAAAAAGAGGCCAAAGGGCCTCTTTTTTATTGTCTGGCAAACACAGTCTGGCTCACTCAGCACCATCCTCTAACGTACCAGCGCCCACAGAATAACGGCCCCGGCCACCACCAGACAGCCGCCGATGCGGCGCAGTTGCTCGGTGGGCTGCTCGCTCAGCAGCCGTAGCATCTGTTGCCAGGCGCGCGGCATCAGCAGCGGTCCCAGCCCCTCGAACAGCAACAGTAAGCCCAGCCCCATCAAGATGGATGTCAGCATCACCTCTCCTCTCAACCACTACGTCCACAAGCTGCCGGAACACCTGCAAGCCCCCGACCGCCAAACAAAAGGGCCTGAATCATCAGGCCCTTGGGTATCATTGCGACTCGCTTACTGCTTGCTGCCGTGCGGCGACTTGAGGTAGCGGAAGAACTCGCTGTCCGGCTTGAGGACCATCAGGTCATTGCCACCGGCGAAGCTCTTGCGATAGGCCTCCATGCTGCGCACGAAGCTGAAAAACTCGGGGTCTTTCTTGTAGCTGTCGGCATAGATCTTGGCGGCCTCGGCATCCCCTTCACCACGCAGCTGACGGGCGTTACTCTCGGCATCGGCGATCATCACGGTCACCTTGCGGTCGATGTCGGCGCGCAGGATCTCGGCCTGCTCGCGACCCTGGGAGCGATGCTCACGGGCTACCGCAGTCCGCTCGGCACGCATCCGCTGATAGATGGAGCTGGAGACTTCCACCGGCAGGTTGATCTGCTTGATACGCACATCCACCACCTTGATGCCGAGCTCGGAGGAGCGCGCCATCTTCATCAGGGCATCTTCCATCACGGTACTGCGCTCACCGGAGACGATGTCCTTGATGGTACGGTTACCGATCTCGGAACGCAGACCGTTGTTGATCTTGCGCTTGAGCAAGTCTTCGGCCTGGATCTTGTTGCCACCACCGGTCGCCAGGTAGTACTTGGAGAAGTCCTCGATCTTCCACTTCACGTAGGAGTCGATGATGAGGTCTTTCTTCTCGGACGTAACGAAGCGATCCGCCTGGCCTTCCAGGGTCTGGATGCGGGCATCCATCTTGCGTACCTGGTCGATGAGCGGCACTTTGAAGTGCAGGCCCGGCTCGTACAGGCGCGGCTCACCGGAGTCGACCCGCTTCACCTTGCCGAACTGCACCACGATGCCCTTCTGACCTTCATCGACGATGAAGACCGATGAGAAGCAGACCATGGCGGCCACAGCGATGACACCAATAGCTATCTTTTTCATCTATTAGTTTCTCCCTGAGCTGAAACGGTCGCCGCTACGCAGCGGAGTCGGAGTGGAGTTGGCCCCTTCGTTGGACGGCGGGGTCTGTTCCACCACCGGCGCACCTGCCGGACGGGTCGGTTGCACTGCGGTCGCCTTGCCGGAAAGCTTGTCGAGCGGCAGATAGATCATGCTGTTATTGCCAGCCGGCATGTCGACCACCACCTTGTTGGCCTGCTGATACAGCTCTTCCATGGTCTCCAGGTAGATACGATCGCGGGTCAGCTCGGGCGCAGCCTGATACTGGGGCAGCAACTCGTTGAAGCGAGCGACTTCACCCTTGGCCTTCAGCACAATCTGGGACTTGTAGGCTTCGGCCTCCTGCTCCAGACGCTTGACCTGGCCACGGGCCTTCGGTTCCACTTCACGGGCATAGGCTTCGGCTTCACGAATGAAGCGCTGTTCATCTTCCTGGGCGGAGATGGCGTCATCGAAGGCGTCTTTCACCTCTTCCGGCGGACGTGCCGGCAGGAAGTTGACGTCGACGATCTGCAGACCCATGTGATAAGGCTCGATGATGCTGTCGATCACCTGCCAGGTCTCCTGGCGCACCTTCTCACGACCGGTGGTCAGCACGTCATCCATCCGGGTGTGGCCCACCACGTAACGCAGGGCGCTGTCGGTGGCCTGGCTCAGACTCTCGTCGGCATTGGTCACGCTGAACAGATACTGCTCCGGGTCGACCACGCGATACTGCACGTCCATCTCGACCCGCACCACGTTCTCGTCCTGGGTCAGCATGAAGCCGGAAGCCGGCAGGGAGCGGACCGATTCCACGTCCACCGGGATCACCCGGTCGATGAAGGTCGGCTTCCAGCGCAGGCCGGGATCCACGTTGTGGGAGTATTCGCCAAAGCGCAGCACCACGCCCCGCTCGGCTTCACGAATGGTATAGAAGCCGCTGACGACCCACACCACTACCGCCACCACCAGAGCGATGGAGAGGCCAAACTTGCCTACATCGCCACCACCAGACTTGCCGCCACCGAGCAGACCACCAAAACGGCGGCTCACCTTGCGCAGCATCTCGTCCAAATCAGGGGGTCCCTGATTCTTGCCGTTGTTCCCCCAGGGGTCACGGTCTTTGCCGTTGTTACCAGGCTCATTCCAAGCCATCAGCGTCTCCATTAATACATGCGGATGGATATCATCTCTATCGGGCCATCAACCGTTGATGAAGCCAGCAAACATTCATCTCATCGACGAATCAATGCCTGATAAAGCGTTGTAAACTCTCACCTTCTTGTTTCATGAGGCGGTTCCAGTCAGCCAGTTGCAGGCGGACTTCCAACACAAAATCCCCCTCCTCGCTGAAACCTTCCTGCTCGATGCCCTTGAGGCGATAGAGCGCACTGCGCAATCTGGCGGCCGAAGGCGGCAACTGCAGGGTGTGGTGCACCATGGATCCGGCCAGCAATTCAGTCAGGGCCGTAAACAGGTCTGCACATCCTTCCCCGGTCTGGGCTGACAGCCAGACCCGCACCGGGCGCCCCTCTTCGTCACGCTCCAGCCCGACCGGATGTTCACCCAGCTTGTCGATCTTGTTGCAGATCATCAGCTGGGGTCGGTCATCGGCTTCGATCTCGGCCAGCACCTGCTGCACCGACTCGATATTTTCCTGCATCTGCTCATCGGCACAGTCCACCACGTGCAGCAGCAGGTCCGCTTCGCGGGTCTCCTGCAGCGTCGCCTTGAAGGCCGCGACCAGATCATGGGGCAAGTGTCGAATAAATCCAACTGTATCCGCCAGAATCACATCACCCACATCCTGGATCACCAATTTGCGCAGGGTCGGATCCAGGGTTGCGAACAATTGGTCGGCAGCATACACGCTGGCAGCTGTAAGTTGGTTGAACAAAGTGGACTTTCCGGCGTTGGTGTAACCCACCAGAGAAACGGTCGGCACCTCGTTGCGGTTGCGGGCACGGCGCCCCTGCTCCCGCTGTTTGGCCACCTTGTCGAGCCGACGCAAAATCGCCTTGATGCGCTCACGCAACAGGCGACGGTCGGTTTCCAGCTGAGTTTCACCCGGGCCGCGCAGGCCGATCCCGCCCTTCTGACGTTCAAGGTGGGTCCAGCCTCGCACCAGGCGAGTAGAAAGATGGCGTAACTGGGCCAGTTCGACCTGCAACTTGCCTTCGTGGGTACGGGCGCGCTGGGCAAAGATATCGAGGATCAGGCCGGTCCTGTCCACTACCCGGCACTGGAACAGACGCTCCAGGTTGCGCTCCTGGGCAGGGGTCAGGGCATGGTTGAAGATGACGACGTCGGCATCCAGCATCTGGACCTGGGACGCTATCTCTTCAGCCTTGCCGCTGCCGACAAAAAATTTGGCGCTGGGCGCACTGCGGCTGGTGGTGATCACCCCCAGCGCATTGACCCCGGCCGAGCTCACCAGCATCTTGAGCTCTTCCAGATCCTCCCGCTCACCCTCATCACTGAAGTTGACATGTACCAGAACGGCCTGTTCGCCGGCTTCATAACGGTCAAACAAGCGCTTGCTCCTTGACAGGAATCATGATGAATCTGGGTTGACGAGTCGCCTCGTCCTGGGATATCACGCCTCGGCTTCACCCTGCTCTTCGCCAGCCGCGCCCGGCGCATGCTGGTGGTGGTTGACGGCACGGGCCGGCACCACGGTAGAGATGGCGTGCTTGTAGACCATCTGGCTCACGGTGTTCTTCAGCAAAATGACAAACTGGTCAAACGATTCGATCTGACCCTGCAGTTTGATGCCGTTCACCAAATAGATAGAAACAGGAATCCGCTCACGGCGCAGCGCATTCAAAAACGGGTCTTGGAGAGATTGCCCCTTAGCCATCTTCTTTTCCTTATAGTTTGTTGTTTTTAAACACCGGATATCAATATAACAACCTGATTATACAGGAGTGTCAAGCCACTCCGGCACGGGCGACGACCCTTACCAGATTGCCAGACTCACCAGATTCCAACCAGGTCACATCAGACCAACCGCGCAACCAGGTCATTTGACGCTTGGCCAACTGGCGGGTGGCAACAATTCCGCGATAGCGCATCTCATCATACTCCACTTCCCCCGCCAGGTAGTCCCACATTTGGCGGTATCCCACGCAGCGGATGGAGGGAAGATCCGGGGTGAGATCGCCCCGTTGGTAGAGCGCCCTGACTTCCTGTTCAAAGCCGCCCTGCAGCATCTTGTCAAAGCGCAGCTCGATGCGCTGGTGCAGCACGGCGCGATCGCTCGGTGCGATGGCAAACTGCAGCACCCGATAGGGCAGCCCCTCCCCCTGCACCAGAGTCAGCTCGGTGAGCGTCTTGCCGCTGATGCGGTAGACTTCGAGCGCCCGGCTGAGCCGCTGCGGGTCATTGGGATGGATGCGGGCACCGGCCACCGGGTCGATGCGCACCAGTTCATCGTGCAGAGCCTGCCAGCCAAGGCGAGCCGCCTCTTCCTCGATGCCGGCCCGAATGACGGGGTCGGCGGAGGGCAGCGGAGAGAGCCCCTCCAGCAGCGCCTTGAAATAGAGCATGGTGCCGCCCACCAGCAGCGGAATCCGGCCGCGGTCGGCAATCTCTTTCATCTCCCGCAGCGCATCCTTGCAAAAATCGGCCGCCGAATAGCTCACGGCGGGGTCCAGGATGTCGATCAGCCGGTGCGGGGCTCGTGCCAGTTCATCGGCGGTCGGCTTGGCGGTGCCGATATCCATGCCGCGATAAATGAGCGCGGAATCCACGCTGATGATGTCGCAGGGCAGCGCCTGGCACAGTTCGATGGCGAGATCCGTCTTGCCGGAGGCCGTCGGCCCCATCAGAAAAATTGCAGTCGGCAAGTCAGCCACGTGAAAAACTCCCCTTGCATGGTTGCCGCCCGTGCGGCGCACCTGCAAAAAACTGGTTTATGGGTTCAAGAGGGGCATTCCCCTCAATGGCCATCGGCGAACTCGGCCAGCACGCTCGCCAGCGCCAGCGGGCGCACCATGCGAACGTCTGCCAGTTGGTCACTGAAATCGGCAACAAGTTCCGTCAACAGGCGGTTGGCCGTGGCAAAATCGTATACTTTTTCGCGACTTATCCCCTGCTCCACCAGCCATTGGCATAGTACTTCAGCCTGCTGGCCGGCATCACTGTCAGATCCGCTCTCGATCAGTTGCAACAATTCGGGTAATAAGCGCACCAGATCGGTCTGGCGCAGCAACGCCGGTACCCGAGTCAGGATCATGGTGTCGCGCCCGCCGCTTTTCAACTCCAGCCCCATCCGTTTGAGCAAACGATCCTGCTGTTCGACCAGCGCGACCAGATTTTTCGGCAGCTTGAAGGAGACCGGCAGCAGCAGTGGCTGGGCCGCCAGCCCCTGACCCCAGGTTTCCAGCAGCCAGTGGCGCAGCAGCAAGCGCTCGGCCCGCACCAGCGACAGCAGGGCCAGCCGGTTGTCTCGCTCCAGCAGCAGATAGGCCTGTTCCACCAGAGTCAATGCCCGCCACGTCCCCGCTTTGGCGGGCACGACAGCGGCAACAGGCGCGGTTTCAGCCTCTGCCAGCGGCGTACCCTGCACCGCCGGCAGGGTGGTGAGCAGCGATCCCATGCCGCGCATCGCCTCCCGGCTGGGGGGCTCGGGCGGCTGGTAGTTGCCGGCCCGCCCGGTACTGCTGCCTTCCCGCACTTCCCGGGCCGGCGCCCGGTAGCTGTGCTCGGCGCCATACCACTCGGCTCTGGGGGCCTGGCCCGGGTACTCGATGGGGGCACTGACCGGCAGCTCGACCAGGGTCTCGGCCAGGGGCTCGTCGCTGGCCGCCCCTGGTTGGCGCAGGGCAGTAAACAGCGCCTGGAAGATGAAGTCGTGGATGAGCCGTGCCTGATGAAAGCGCACCTCGTGCTTGGCCGGATGGACGTTGACGTCCACCTGGCGCGGATCCAGCTCGATGTAGAGCACGTAGGCCGCGAACCGGTCGGCCGGCAGCAGCTCGTCATAGGCCTGGCGGATGGCATGATTGATGAGCTTGTCGCGCATCATGCGGCCGTTGACATAGGTGTATTGCAAATCGTTCTGCGGCCTGGCGCCCTCCGGGGTCGCCAGCCAGCCCCACAGCCGCACGTCGCTGTGCTCGCTCTCCACCGCCAGCGCGTGGTGCATGAAGGGAGAGCCGCACACCGCGGCGAGCCGGCGCTCCTGCTCCGCCACCGTATTGGCGGCCTTGTACTGGCGCACCACCTTGCCGTTGTGGCGCAGGATCAGGGTGACGTCGAAGCGGGAGAGCGCGATGCGGCGCACCAGCTCGTCGATGTGGGCAAACTCGGTCTTTTCGCTGCGCATGAACTTGCGCCGTGCCGGAGTGTTGAAGAAGAGATCCACCACCTCTACTGTGGTGCCCACCGGGTGGGCTGCCGGCTTGACGGTGACGCTCATCTCGCGCCCCTCGGCCTGCGCCTGCCAGGCCTCACTCTGCTCCGCAGTGCGGGAGGTGAAGGTGAGCCGGGAGACCGAACTGATGGAGGCGAGCGCCTCGCCGCGAAAGCCCAGGCTGTTGATCCCTTCCAGATCGTCGAGGGTCGCCACCTTGGAGGTGGCGTGGCGCGACAGTGCCAGCACCAGCTCATCCTTGGCGACACCACCGCCGTTGTCGCGAATGCGAATGAGCTTGGAGCCGCCCTTGTCGATATCTATTTCGACCCGGTCGGCGCCCGCATCCAGGCTGTTTTCCACCAGCTCCTTGACCACGGAGGAGGGCCGCTCAACCACCTCACCGGCAGCAATCTGGTTGGCCAGAATCGGCGGCAATATACGGATTGGCATCGCTTACTCCTGCTGGTTGAACGGGGTGGCTGTGGCAATCGCCCCGGATGAGAACCGTGCCGCCGCATCACAGCCCACGCTCGTCTGGCTGGCCAGAACAGGGGACAAGGTTCGGATTGGCATCGCTTACTCCTGCTGGTTGAACGGGGTGGCTGTGGCCACCGCCCCGGATGAGAGCCACGCCGCCGTATCACAGCCCACGCTCGTCTGGCTGGCCAGCACAGGGGACAAGTTACGGATCGGCATCGCTGACTCCTGATGGTTGAAGGCGCGGGTAATCGGCGGGGCTCGATGACGGTTCACCGGGCCCGCCCCTGCCACCGGCAGGGACGAGCCCGGCGTCTCATACAGCGCTATTTTTGCGGAATATAGAGCACCTGCCCTATCTGGATGTCCCGCGACTTGAGCTTGTTGATCTCCACCAGCCGCGCCTGGCTGACCCCGTATTTCTCGGCGAGCCGGGAGAGGCTCTGCCCGCGGGTGACCACATGACGGAGCATGTTGGCCTTGTCGTTGCTCTGCACGCTGGCGACCGGAGCACTCGGCTCCTTGGCTGCCACCACGTAGGGCTTGATCACCCCGGCGCCGGACGAGGATCCGCCGACGCTGCTGACCGGCGCCCCGCCATCGCTGCTGCGATTCGGCTCGGTGGCCGGCATCCGGTTGGTCACCACCTGCTGTACCGGTTGCGCCGCCGGCTTGCTCACGGCGACCGGCTTGCTGGCAGGGGCGGGTCGGCTGACTGCCGCCTGCTTGTTGCTGCCCTGCCCCTTGCCGGTGAGCATGGCCCCCTTGGTCGGATGGGCCCGGTAATAGTTGCGGATCCCCTCGAAGATGGCGCGGGCCAGCTGATCCTGATAGCTGGCGGTGGCCAGCAACTGCTCTTCGGCGTGGTTGGAGATAAAGCCCGTCTCCACCAGCACGGAGGGGATATCCGGCGCCTTCAGCACCGCCAGACTGGCGTGCTCCGGTGCCTTCTTGTGCAACCTGGCCACCCTGCCCAGCGAGCGCAGGATCTGGCGGCTGACGTCATAGCCCTCGGCACGGGACTTGTCCATGGAGAGGTCGAGGAAGGTCTGCGCCAGATAGGGGTTCGGGTCCGATTCGGCCAACACCTTGCCGACGCCCCCCAGCAGCTCGCCCTGCTTCTCCTGTTTCTCCAGCCAGCTGCCCATCTCGCGGTTGGCGCGGTTGGTCGACAGTACCCAGACGGAGGCACCGCGCGGGGTCGAGTTGTGGAAGCTGTCGGCGTGCACCGACACCAGCAGGTCGGCCTTGGCCTTGCGGGCAATCTCGGAGCGCTTGTTTAGATCGACGAAATAGTCGCCGCGCCGGGTCAGCACGGCACGCATGCCGGGCTCGCGGTCGATGAGGGCGGCCAGCTTCTGGGAAACCGCCAGGGTTACCCGCTTCTCGTAGGTGCGACGCGGGCCGATGGAGCCAGGGTCTTCGCCGCCGTGGCCTGGGTCGATGGCGATCACCACCCCCTTGCCCTTGCCCCCCACCGGCGTGGCTTGCACCGCGGCGGAGGCCTTCTCTTCGTACGGCAGGTCGATCACCAGACGGTGGCCATAGGGTCCCGCCGGTGCCAGCGGGAACACCACCGGCTTAATGGTGGAGCTGAGATCCAGCACCAGCCGCAGACCGCCCTTCTCCAGCGGCGAGCTCTCGCGGATCTTGCGCACCAGCTCGCTCTTGTTCTCGATGCGGGCCAGATTGGTGACGTTGCTCGCCCCTTTCAGGTCGATGACCAGCCGGTCGGGGCCGGTCAGGGTGAAGTAGTTGTAATTGGGGGCGCTGCTCATGTCGAGCACCACCCGGGTGTTGTCCGGCGACGGCCACACCCGCACGCTCTTGAGCTGATTCGCCCAGGAGGGTAAGGCCAGCAGGGAGAGGGCAATAACAAGGATCAAGCGCACGTAGATGACAACCGTTCCAGAATGGCTTCGCCAATAGCGGTGCGGGCCTCTATCAGGACCTCGCGCTGCTCGTTTGCATAACTCAGGGTAATGTCGAGATCGGGAGCAGGCAGCCAGCCTTCCCCTTTCTCCGGCCACTCCACCAGACAGAGGGTATTGGCGCCGAAGTAGTCACGGATCCCCATGAACTCCAGCTCCTCCGGGTCGGCCAATCGATAGAGATCGAAGTGGTAGAGCTGCCAGTCGGCCAGCTCATAGGGCTCGACCAGGGTATAGGTCGGGCTCTTGACCTTGCCCTCATGCCCCAGCCCCTGTACCCAGCCCCGGGTCAGGGTGGTTTTGCCGGCCCCGAGAGAGCCGTGCAAGAACACCGTGGTTGCCTGCTGGCAGGCGTGGGCCAGTCGGCCACCCAGTGCCACTGTTGCTGCCTCGTCCGGCAGTGTCATCATCAACTGTTTTGCCATGTTCTTCTTTAGCTTGTTATGGTGTCGGGATTTACCAGTCGACGGATAAAGGGCAGCAGGTCCGATGCCAGCATGCCCCGCTCTCCGTCTGCAGCGGCCAGATCGGCCGCTTCCCCGTGGATCACGGCGCCCAGTCGGGTTGCCTCGGCGGCAGACCAGCCCTGGGCCAAAAGGGCGGCGATTATACCAGATAACAGGTCGCCCATGCCGCCACTGGCCATGCCGGGATTGCCCTCGTCGCAGAGCGCCATCCCCTTGCCATCGTGGATCAGCGTCCCCGCCCCCTTGAGCAGCACCACACCGCCGAAACGCTGCTGCAGACGCTGCACCGCGGCAAAACGATCCGCGGCAATCTCGGCAATGGTGCAGCCCAGCAGGCGGGCTGCCTCGCCCGGATGGGGCGTGAGCACCCAATTATCCTGATGACGGGGACATTGCGCCAGCCAATTCAATCCATCGGCATCCAATACCAGCGGCACCTGCTCGTTAACAAAAGACTCAAAATGGCACAGCCCCCACTCATCCTGCCCCAGGCCGGGTCCCACCACCCGCACCGAGGCCCAGCTCTCCTCGCCCCCGCCCTGACTGCCCATCAATTCGGCCTGGTAGAGGCTGGCGGGCAGATGGTCAGGATGCTGGCACACCCGCACCAGACCGGCGCCGGCCCGCAGGCAGGCACGAGCGGCCAGCACGATGGCCCCCTGCATCCCCACATTGCCCCCCACCAGCAGCACCTTGCCGTGGGAGCCCTTGTGGGACGAGCGCTGGCGCGGGGTCAGTCGGGGGTGCAGGGAGGGATAATCGATGCGCTCGGCCGCCACCTGCCACCCGGGCGGGACGCTGACGCCGAGGGGGTCGCAGTCGAGGTGACCGACGCAGTCCACTCCGTCGGCGGTGAGCATCCCCTGCTTGATGCCGATGAAGGTGAGGGTGCGGCTGGCGTGCACCACGGCCCCCATGGCGCAGCCGGTGTCAGCATTGAGGCCGGAGGGGAGATCCACCGATAGTACGGGCACCTGCAAGCCATTGATTGTTGCGACGATCTTTGTCATAAGCGGTGACAGCCGGGTATGGACACCGGTGCCGAGCAGTGCGTCGACCACCAAGTCCGGCGCCGGCAGCCGGTCGAGCTCGCCCACCTCGGCCGCCACCACTGCGCCCCCCGTCGCCAGCCACTCGTCGGCGGCCCGCCTGGCGTCCCCCGTCAGCTCGGCGGGATCCCTCAGTGCTATCACCTGGGGCTCCAGCCCCAACTGCCTCGCAAGGCGGGCCAATACATAGCCGTCGCCACCGTTGTTGCCGGGGCCGGTG
Source organism: Aeromonas sp. QDB39 (assembly GCF_027707585.1). NCBI lineage: Bacteria > Pseudomonadati > Pseudomonadota > Gammaproteobacteria > Aeromonadales > Aeromonadaceae > Aeromonas > Aeromonas sp. QDB39. Next base: position 81,010 of record NZ_JAPCIV010000009.1, read on the forward strand.
AAGATCCACCAGCATCGGCTGTGCGGCCAATGGTGGGTGGCGTAGGTGCGCAGTGCCGCCCCGGCCCGCTCCATCAGGGTATAGAGTGCCAGCCCCTCGCGCTCGGCCCACTCCCGCTCCAGGGCACGGATCTGTTCAGCCCGCCACAGTGATTGTGGTAAACTGCGCACCTCTTTCCCGCTGATAGCATCCCCGATGATCTGTACCATGACGGCTCCTGGCTCTCATCCATTCATCCGGGCCAGCTGGCACCGGGCACATGATGCAGTATGACGGCAACCGCCATGCCCGTCGGTCAACCTTGGCAACAAGACCCCAGAGATGCGATACAGCATGACAGTACACCTCCATCCCGGTCAGCACCCGGGCAGGCAGACGGCCCCATGACCACCACCGAACTCCATCAACTGGCCCAAGATATCAAGCTCTGGGCGAGCGAGCTAGGATTCGACCAGGCCGGTATCACCGACACGGATCTCACCCTCGAGGAGCCCAGGCTGCAGGCCTGGCTCGATGCGGGCCATCACGGCAGCATGGATTACATGGCACGCCACGGCATGATGCGGGCCCGCCCCCACGAGCTGCTGCCGGGCACCTTGCGGGTGCTGTCGGTGCGGATGAACTATCTGCCGTTCGAGGCGGGCTTCGCCGCCACCCTGCGCGATCCCACCCTCGGCTACATCAGCCGCTATGCCCTCGGTCGCGACTACCACAAGCTGCTGCGCAACCGGCTCAAGCAGTTGGGGGAGCGCATCGAGCAGCGCTGCGAGGCGCTGGGCTGGCGCCCCTTTGTCGACTCGGCCCCCATTCTGGAGCGGCCGCTGGCGGCCAAGGCAGGCCTCGGCTGGGTAGGCAAGCACTCGCTGCTGCTCAACGAGTCGGCGGGCTCCTTCTTCTTTCTGGGGGAGCTGCTGCTCAGCCTGCCGCTGCCGCTGGATGCGCCGGTGGAGAAAGAGCAGTGCGGCAAGTGCGTGGCCTGCATCAACATCTGCCCCACCGGCGCTATCATAGCCCCCTACGTGGTGGACGGTCGTCGCTGCATCTCCTATCTCACCATCGAGAACGACGGCCCCATCCCCGAAGAGTTCCGGCCGCTGATGGGCAACCGCATCTATGGCTGTGACGACTGCCAGCTCATCTGCCCCTGGAACCGCTATGCCAACGCCAGCCCGGAGCCCGACTTCAGCCCGCGCCCCAATCTGCATCGCCCACCGCTGTTGACCTTGTGGGGCTGGAGCGAGAGCGAGTTTCTCAAGCACACCGAAGGCAGCCCCATCCGCCGCATCGGCTATCAGCGCTGGCGCCGCAACCTGGCGGTGGCCCTTGGCAACGGCCCGGCCAGCCCGCAGGTCATGACGGCCCTGCAGCAGGCGCTGGCAGCAGCCGAGCCCATGGTGGCCGAACATATCGAATGGGCGCTGGCCACCCTGGCCAAACGCCAGCAGGATGACAACAAAAAGACGCGCTTGCTGATCCGCTGCATCGAAAAAGGTCTGCCGGATCACGCATAGACGATCTGCCCCTTGCCGGATCGAAGCCATTTTTTCATGCTCTGCCGACGGTCGACGGTCGATCGTCGGCACTATAAAAGGAACAAGCTGATGCAGATGTTGGGAGTGGATATCGGTGGCTCGGGGATCAAGGGATGCCTGGTCGACACCGCAACGGGCGAGCTGATTGGCGAACGTCACCGACTGGTGACGCCGCAGCCGGCCACCCCGGCCGCCGTGGCTCATACCCTCAAGGCGCTGGTGGAACACTTCGACTGGAAAGGCCCGGTGGGCTGCGGCTTTCCCGCCACCATCCACAACGGCATCGCCAAGAGCGCGGCCAACATCGACAAGAGCTGGATTGAGACCGACGTCGCCCACCTGTTCGCCGACGTGACCGGCCAACCCTGCCATGTGCTGAACGACGCCGATGCGGCCGGCCTGGCCGAGATGCGCTTCGGGACCGGCAAGGATCGCAGCAAGGGGGTCATCATCCTCATCACGGTCGGCACCGGCATCGGCACCGCCATATTCGTCAACGGTCAGCTGCTGCCCAACACCGAACTGGGTCATCTGATGCTGGAAGGCATGGTGGCGGAGCACTACTGCTCGGACGCGGTGCGCAAGCGCGAGGATCTCTCCTGGGGCCGCTGGGGCAAGCGCTTCAACAAGTACCTGGCTCGCCTCGAGTTTCTGTTCTCCCCCGACCTCTTCATTCTGGGCGGCGGCAGCGCTGCCAAGCTCGACAAGTTCATCGACAAGATTGAGACCCGGGCCCCGCTGGTGGCGGCTGCCAACCTCAATCAGGCCGGCATCATAGGCGCCGCCCTGCACGCCGCCGAGCTGACCGCCGCCCGCCAGTCGGCATGATGCCGTCGTGAACAAACAGCAGAGGCCCGGCATTGCCGGGCCTCTGCTGTTTTCAGCGCCCGTTTTTCACCCTACTTGTCACCCGGGGACATGTCGCCCGGCCAGCTATTTCCTATAAGTCGTCGAGCCGATGGGCGCCGTGCACCAAGCGGGTCAGGCGGGTCTGCTCCTGCTCGGCCAGGCCGCCGAGCAGCCGCACCGTCTCCTCGGTCGGACACTCCCGGGCCAGGTGGCTGAGCTCGCCGATGAGCTTCTCCTCCTGACGGCACACCAGCTGCACTATGTCCTGGGTCTGGGCCGTGGCGGGCAGGCTCAGGCGCCGGATCCCGGGCAGCAGATCCTCGCTGAAGCCTCGCTCCAGCCAGGTCTCCTTCACCCCTTCGCCAAGTTCACTCAGGTAGTCATCCAGCTGGCTCTTTGCCGCCTCCTCGCGCTGCTGCAGATAGGCCAGCAGCAGCCGGCTGCGCTCGCCATCCACCTGAGTCATGAGACGCCCGTAACCGAGTCCAAGCTGGTGATGCACCTGCTCCAGATAGAGCAGCAAGTCTTTGATTTGTTGAAATCGCATCAGGTTGCCCTCCTGTATATCGTGCCCTTTAAGTATAAAAAACAGGCAATTGCAATCCAAGCCAAAGCGCGGCCCTTGTTGTGCTGCATCAAGCCAGTGGCCAAGAAAGCAGCGATCGATACAAAGTGGAATGATTTGTGCCAACCCGGAGGCAATAAAAGGATGAGCAGGTGAATCCGGTTGGTGGCTAATAAAGGAGGTTGTAAGCGGATATTTACCATGTGATATTCGGCAATCATGCCATAGCACCAAATACAATATTGATGTGAGCGAGATCACCGTCGGCGTTAGTCGGCAGGCGGGAATCCTTAGCACTTTTTTAGACGTCTAGATGTATAAACATGCGTTGACACGGCCATCCAGACATCTTAGCATCATCCTCCATGATGGCAGAGCAACCCAGTGAAACCTCTGCCCAATTCACCCGCCTGTAGCGCCCTGTGCTTTAAGGCTGTTAGCACGGAAGAATCCATGATTAAGTTGATCGGTCTCAACAAAGTCTACGGTAAAGGCAGTGATGCCGTGCACGCCCTGCGTGACGTGAGCCTGCATGTGCCACAAGGCAAAATTTTCGGGGTGATCGGCGCCTCCGGTGCCGGCAAGAGCACCCTCATCCGCTGCGTCAACCTGCTGGAGCGCCCGACGGAAGGTCAGGTCATCGTCGACGGCCAGGATCTGGTCGCCCTGAGCGAACGGGATCTGACCCAGGCCCGCCGCCAGATCGGGATGATTTTCCAGCACTTCAACCTGCTCGCCTCCCGCACCGTCTCCGCCAACATCGCCTTCCCGCTGGAGCTGGCGGGCTGGAGCAAAGAGAGGATCCAGCAACGGGTCGAAGAGCTGCTGGCGCTGGTCGGGCTGGAAGCCCGTGCCCAGGCCTATCCGTCCGAGCTCTCCGGTGGCCAGAAACAGCGGGTCGCCATCGCCCGGGCGCTGGCACCGGCCCCCAAGGTACTGCTGTGCGACGAGGCCACCTCGGCCCTCGACCCGCAGACCACCCGCTCGATCCTGACCCTGCTCAAGGAGATCAACGTCAAGCTGGGGCTCACCATCCTGCTCATCACCCACGAGATGGACGTGGTGAAGGGGATCTGTGACGAAGTGGCCATCATCAGCGACGGCCGGCTGATCGAACAGGGTGAAGTGGCCTGGTTCTTCAGCAATGCCAAGACCCAGCTGGCGCGAGATTTCATCCACTCCACCATCCATCTGGAGGTACCGCAGGAGTATCAGGATCGGATGAGTGCGGAGCGGGTCCCCGGCAGCTATCCACTGGTGAAGCTCGGCTTTACCGGCAGCACGGTCGACACGCCGCTCATCTCCGAGGCGAGCCGCCGTTTCAACATCGACATCAGCATCCTGAGCGCCGACATCGAATACGCCGGGGGCGTCAAATTCGGCTTCCTGCTGGCAGAACTGTTCGGGGATGAAGCCCAGTGCGAGGCGACCCAGCAGTTCCTCATCGACAACCATATTCAGCTGGAGGTAATGGGTTATGTCCGCAGCAATGACTGACCTGCTCATCACTGCCCTCAAGGGCTGCCAGACGCAGTCCCTGATCACAATCGCATTCAGCTGGAGGTAATGGGTTATGTCCGAAGCCATGATTAATCTGCTGTTCACGGCCCTGGGCGACACCCTCATCATGGTGTTTGCCTCCGCCCTGTTCGGCTGCCTGCTCGGTCTGCCGCTCGGTGTGGCGCTGCACGTGACCAAGGCTGGCCAGATCCTGGCCAACCCGCTGCTCAACCGCACCCTGGGCATGGTGGTCAACGTGGGTCGCTCGGTGCCCTTCATCATCCTGCTGGTCGCCATCATCCCGCTGACCCGGCTGATCGTCGGCACCAGCATCGGCACCATCGCCGCCATCGTGCCGCTGACCGTCGGCTGCATTCCCTTCATCGCCCGTCTGGTGGAAGGGGCCCTGATGGAGGTGCCGGACGGCCTGCTGGAAGCGGCCAAGGCCATGGGCGCCAAGCCCCTGCAAATAATCACCAAGGTGCTGCTGCCCGAGGCCCTGCCCGGCATCCTCAACAGCGTCACCATCACCCTCGTCACGCTGGTGAACTACTCCGCCATGGCCGGTGCCATCGGGGGCGGTGGTCTGGGCGATGTGGGTATTCGTTACGGCTATCAGCGCTTCGACCCGACCGTCATGCTGGTGACCGTGGTTATTCTGGTCGTACTGGTTCAACTCATCCAGAGCGCGGGTGAGCGCCTGGTCAACAAATGTGATCATCGTTAATCGTCGATTTCTGACAGGAGGTTTTATGAAATTTGGCATCAAATCCGTTGCGGCAGCCCTGCTGGCCACTCTGGTACTGGCCGGTTGCGGTCAAAAGGAAGAGAACAAGACCTTGAAAGTAGGCGCCATCGCCGGCCCCGAGACCGAACTGGTCGAAGTGGCCGCCAAAGTGGCCAAGGAGAAATACGGCCTGACCGTCGAGGTGGTCAACTTCTCCGACTACGTCACCCCGAACGTGGCGCTGAACGATGGCAGCATCGACGTCAACGCCTTCCAGCACAAGCCCTATCTGGATGCCCAGATCCGTGATCGCGGCTTTAAGCTGGTGCCGGTCGGCAACACCTTCGTCTACCCGATCGCCGGTTATTCCAAGAAGATCAAGGCGCTGAGCGAGCTGAAAGATGGCGCCCAGATCGCGGTGCCGAACGATCCGACCAACCTGGGCCGCTCCCTGATCCTGCTGGAGAAGCAAGGTCTGCTGAAGCTCAAAGAGGGTGCCGGTCTGGAAGCGACCGTGCTGGACATCGCCAGCAACCCGCGCAACTTCAAGATCGTCGAGCTGGAAGCGGCTCAGTTGCCGCGCTCGCTGGAAGACGTGGACTTGGCCATCATCAACAACACCTTCGCCGGTCAGATTGGTCTGACCCCGACCGAGAACGGTCTGTTTGTTGAGGATAAAGAATCCCCCTATGTCAACCTGATCGTCGCCCGCGACAACAACAAGGACGACGAGAAGGTCAAACAGTTCGTACAGGCTTTCCAGACCGACGACGTCTACAAGAAAGGGCTGGAACTGTTCAAGGGCGGCCTGGTGAAAGGTTGGTAATCACTCACTTGGCAAAAAAGGCCACGCAATGCGTGGCCTTTTTTTTTGCTGCCGTTATCATATCGGCGAGCACGGCAACACGAACATATTCAGCACATGAAAAAATGGTATCTGGCCTACTGCAAGCCAAAAGAAGAGGCCCGCGCCCGCGCCCATCTCGAAGCCCAGGGGATCGAGTCCTATTACCCCATGGTGGAAATTGAAAAACTGCGGCGGGGCAAGCGTGTCCCGGTGCGGGAGCCCATGTTCCCCAACTACCTGTTCATCTACGTGGATCTGGAAGAGGTCACCCCGGTCACCCTGAAGTCGACCCGCGGCATCAGCCGGATCATCCACTTCGGTCGGGAGTGGACCTCCATCAGCAGCCAGCTGGTCTATCAGCTGATGAGCCGGGACGACAGCGACGAGGCGCGCGCCAGCTACGCCAGCCTGCCGACCCAGGGCGACAAGGTACTGATAGAATCCGGTCCGCTGGCCGGCTTCGAAGCCATCTATCTGGAGCCGGACGGCGACAAGCGGGCGATCCTGCTGGTGAGCCTGCTCAACCAGGAGACCAGCAGCAGCTTCGACAACCAATCCTTCCGCCGGCTGGACTGACCCGGTAATAAACCACGGCAGCCCAGAGCAGCCATCTCTTGCACCAGCGAGGCTAAAAAAACGGGGCAGGCCCAGCGGCCTGCCCCGTCTTCATGGCCCTTGTCAGCCTCAGGCATCCAGTTCGAAGCGGCTGATCACCGCCGTCAAGCGGCCGGTATCCTGCGCCAGCCTGGCCACTATCTCCTCCCCCTGCTGGCTGCGCTGGCTCGACTGCCGGCTCAGGCCGGCGATCTCCTCCACCGTTCCCGCCACCTCCTGAGCCACCCGTGACTGCTGCTCGGTCGCGGTGGCGATGGCCCCCAGCTGGCCCGACAGATCCTGCACCAGCTGCAACATGGCATTCAGGGTACCGGTCACCGAGTCGACGGCGCCGCGCCCCTCCTCCACCAAGCGGGTGCCGCTGCCGACCGTGTTGACGGTCTGGCGAGTCTGCTGCTGGATGCTGGCGATGGTCTGGCTGATCTCCTCGGTGGACTGGCTGGTCCGGCTCGCCAGCAGCCGCACCTCGTCGGCCACCACGGCAAACCCGCGCCCCTGCTCGCCGGCCCGCGCCGCCTCGATGGCGGCATTGAGCGCCAGCAGATTGGTCTGCTCGGCGATGGTGGCGATCACCTCGGTGACGCGTCCCACCTGCTCGCTCTGGCTGCTGAGCTGGCCCATCGCCTCGTTCGCCTCGGCAATCATGGCGGCGATCTGCTGCATGGTGGCGGTCATGCGGGCCAGCTCGTGGCCGCCCTGGCGAGTCTGCTGCTCGGCCTGCTGAGCGGCCCGCGCCGCTTCGGCGATATTGCCCGCCACATCCCGGGTACTGACCGACATCTGCTCGATGGCCGCCGCCACCGTATCGACCCGCTGATTCTGGCTCGCCAGATCGGTGACGATGGCGCGGGTGGTGCCGCCCACCTCGCCGCAGGCCCCGTCCACCTGCCCCACCGCCCCCTGGATCTCCCCCACCAGCTGGCGCAGTTGGCCGGACATCTGGTTGATGGAGCCCGTCAGCCCACCCAGCTCATCCTGGCTCTGTACCGGCAGAGGGCGGGCCGGCAGCCGGCCGTTGGCCACCAGATCGGCCCGCAGCACCAGGCTGGCGATGTCCCGGGTCAGGCGGCGGCTGAACAGCAGCGCCACCAGGGTGCCCAGCACGATCACGGTCAGGGTGGCCAGCAGCAGGGTGCGATTGATGGCCTGACCGGCGCTGGTCATCTTCTGGCCCATGCTTTCCACCTCGGCGCGGGTCTGGGTCACCTGGCCGGCCAGCTGGGTCGCCAGCTGACCGAGAGCCGGCTCAATCTCGGTCGCCATCAGATGGTTGGCCTGATCCCAGTCGGGTGCCTGGCGCTTGCTGATCACCTGTCCCACCAGCTCGGCGAAGGGGGCCGACATCTCCTCGAACAGCGACCAGATCCCCTTCTGCGCCTCGGTAAAGTTGGCCTCCTGCTGCTTCAGCTCGGCCACCCGCTGCTGGTGGAACTGGTAATAATCCTGGTATTTGGTGCGATAGTCCGGATCGCCGGAGATGAGGAAGTCGCGCAGGGCGGAGAGCGCATTGGAGAGACCGTTGTAGGCATCCCCCACCTGCTTGAGCAGCAGGCGGCGATCGCCGGGCAGCTGATCCTGCGGGGTAGCCACCTCTTCGTTGGCAAAGGACTGCAGCTGATCGAGGGCCGACTCCGCCAGCGGCCCGGCCTCCTGCAGCATCAGGGTATGGGCGGGCAGGTTCTCGTCGGTATGGGCGATGTCCCACACCTTCTGCTGGCTGGTCTTGAAGGCCTTGAGCGAGCGGGTCAGCTCGGCGGTGAACTGCTGATGCTCGATCACCTGCCAGGCCCCCTCCCACTCCTGTTTGAGGCGGGCGGCCTGCGCCGGATCCTTGCCCAGGATGAGATAGGCCCGCAGAGAGGAGATGGTCGCCACCAGCGCCTTCTGGCTGGCCTCATCCCGTTGCAGGGCGGGCAGAGCCTGCTCCAGCAGGGCGCTGCCGGCCTGTCCGATGCGGCCGAGCTGATGGTAGACGAGGCTGGAAGAGAGGATCACCAGCAGATTGATAAAACAGAAGCTGAGCAGCAACTTGCTTGAAATTTTCATGAACATCCTTGTTTCATTGCGGGCATCCTGCCCGACATTCACTCCCCGAGCAGCGCCGGTAGCCGTTCACGCCAGGAGTCATGCCATCCCAGCAACTCCTCGCGCGGCATGGGCCGGGCCGAGAAGAAGCCCTGGCACACGTCGCACCCCAGCCGCGCCAGCAGCCGCCAGGTGAGTTCATCCTCCACCCCTTCGGCGACGGACTTGAGCCCCAGTTTGCGGGCCAGCTCGATGCTTGACTCTATTATGGCCAAGCGGGAGGGGTCCTCAAAGCAGCGATCGACGAAAGAGCGATCCAGCTTGAGCTCGGTGAAGGGCAGCAGGGCCAGCTGCTGCATGGAGGAGTAGCCGGTACCGAAGTCGTCGATGGAGAGGCCGAAGCCGTGCATGCGCAGGCGGGTCAGCACCTCCAGCGACTTGCCCAGATCCTTCACGAACGAGCTCTCGGTCACCTCCAGGGTGATGAGCTCCGGGTTGATGCTCCAGCGCTGGCACTGGTTGATCAGGGTATTGCACAGATCCCCCTCGATGAGGGAGGTGGTGGAGAGGTTCATCGACAGGTTGAGGGAGAGCCCGGTCTGCTCCCACAGATGGCCATCGCGCAGCGACTTGCTGATGATCACCTCGGTCAGCTGATCGATGAGGCCGTTGTGTTCCGCCAGCGGAATGAAGCGGGCCGGCGAGATGAGGCCGTACTCCGGGTGCTGCCAGCGCGCCAGCGCCTCCATGCCGACCCACTGGCCGGAGCCGAAGCTCACCTTGGGCTGATACCAGGGCAGCAGCTGATCCTGCTCCAGCGCCAGGCTCAGCTCATCCAGGGTCAGGCGGTGGCCGTCCTCCTCCTGGGCTCGCTCCTGCTGCGGGCGCCAGGCGCCGATGAGCTGGCTGATCTGCTGCTGGCTGGAGGGCTTCTCGATGCGCCCCAGCACCTGCAAGCCATAGGCGGCACTCATCCGCAGCACGGCCTCGACCACGTCATCCTCCAGCGCGCTCGAGAGGATGATGCCGCCGCGAAAACCGCCCAGCGAGAGGCGACGCAGCAGCGCCATGCCGTCCATGCCCGGCATGCGCAGATCGCAAAACAGGATGTCGACCTGATGACGCTGACACATGGCCAGCGCCTCCACCCCGTCCTGCGCCTCCAGCAGGGAGCCGTAACCGAGCCCGCGGATCTGGTGCATCAACGCCTTGCGCTGGAACGCGTGGTCTTCCACCACCATGATCACCAACTCATGCTGTGTCTTGTTCATCGAGCCATAATCCAATTTCGCATGTAATAGAGTTCATCAGCGCCAGTACCGTCTGACTCAACTCGGTAAGTTCGTCCAGCTGCTTGAGGCGGGCCGCCGCTTCGAGCCGGGCCGCCTCCTCCGCCAGAGCCTGCTGCCCCACCATGCGGGCAGCCCCCTTGATGCGGTGTGCCGTCTCCACCAGGGCATAGGTGTCCTGCCTGGCCAGTGCCTGCATCATGTCATCGCCGTCCTGGCGATTGGAATCGAGATACTCCCGCGCCATGCTGCGCGCCACCGCCTCATCGCCAAACAGCGAGATCCAGCACTCTCCCTGCTCGCTGGCCGACGGAGCGGGCTGGTCCGGCTCCTGGGTCTGAGGGCTCACCGGCAACCAGCGCATCAGCATCTGATGCAGCGTCTCCAGGGTATAGGGTTTGAACAGCATGTCGTTCATGCCGGCTTCCTGCATCTGCAGGCTGGCCTCTTCGGATGTATCGGCCGTCACCCCGATGACGGGAGCCGACTCCCCCTGTGCCCGCAGGGCCCGGGTCAGACTGTAGCCATCCATCACCGGCATGTGGCAGTCGGTCAACAGCAAGGCGAATGCCTGCCCCTGCCAGGTGCGCAGGGCCTTGTCACCGTCATCCACCACCTCGGCATCCACCCCGAGGATCGCCAGCTGGCGAGCCAGCAGCGCACGGTTGATGGGGTGATCGTCGGCCACCAGCACCCGTCCCTGCAATTTGGGGGCATTGGCTTCGACCGGGCTGATCGCCGCCTCTCCCAGCAGCTGGTGACAGGTCTCCAGCAGCAGATCGGGATAGAGCGGAGACTGCCCCAGCCGCCACCAGGCACCCGACCCCATGCGGCCGCGCAGGGCCTCCTGCGGGGAGAGCACTATGCCCTTGAGGGCCGAGCGCTGCAAATGTGCCAGCCACTCGCTGCCCAGGGCCTGCTCGAGCCAGCTCTCCTCTGCTAATAACAAACCACTCACCGGCTGCTGCCACTGCTGTGGATCCAGACGATGCAGCCTGGCCCCCAGCCGCTGCATCGCGCTCTGCAGGGCCGCATCCTCGCCAAACAGCCACCAATCGTGGCCTGCCAGCGGCGGGGCATCCCACTGACACGCCGCCAGCGGGAAGTCGAAGGTGAGTCGGGTACCGTGCCCCGGCTTGCTCTCGAGCACCAGCGTGCCCCCCATTTTCTGGGCCAGCTGGTGGCAGATGGCAAGGCCGAGCCCGGTACCACCGAAGCGTCGGGTTATGTCGGACTCCACCTGCTCGAACGGGGTAAACAGGCGATCCTGCTTGTCCTCGGCAATGCCGATGCCGGTGTCGCTGACCGCGATGGCGAGCCGCTCCTTCTCAAAGCTGACCTGAATGCGGATCTCGCCCCGCTCGGTAAACTTGACCGCATTGTTGAGCAGGTTGGAGAGCACCTGCCCCACCCGCACCGCATCGATGCGGGCCTGATCCGGCACCTCCGGCGCCCACTCCAGCGTCACCTTGAGCCCCTTGCCATGGGCCAGGGTGGCGTGACCGCGGATCACGTCGCAGATGACGGAGGCAAGGCGGCAATCCTGATAGTGCAACTGCAGCTGGCCCGCCTCTATCTTGGAGAAATCGAGCACGTCGTTGACCAGATAGAGCAGGTTGTTGGTGGAGGTCACCACGTTGCGCAGCAGATAGCGCTGGTCGTCGTTCAGCTCGCTCATCTGCAGCAGCTCTAGCATGCCGTGCATGCCGGAGATGGGGGTCCTCAGCTCGTGGCTCATGGTGGCCAGGAAACGGCTGCGCACCTGCATCGCCTGCTCGGCATAGGCGCGCGCCTCCCTCAGGTCGTGCTCCTGATGCTTGAGGGCCGTGATGTCCTGGATCACCCCGTTAAGGATCAGGTGCCCCTCCTCCTGCGGCACGAAACTGCCGCGCACCTGCAGATAGCGGGCACCCTCAGGCCGCTCCACCCGCACTTCCAGATCGAGCGGGGCCAGGGTTTCGGCATGATTGGCCACCTTGCTGACGAAATCCTGCAGAGCCTCCTCGGTAAAGCCGAATACCTCGCCGCCCGACTCGGCCGACAATATCTCCTGCCGGCTGGCCCCCAGGATCTCGCTCGCCCCCTGCGAGGCATAGAGAAAACGCCCCTTGCCGGGACCGAGCCAGAGGTACTGATAGACGATGCCCGGCATGCTGTCGGTGATCTGGGTGAGCCGGGTCTCCGCCTTGCGGGCCCGCGCCTCGGCCTCCTTGATGCGGGTCACATCGGTCAGCACCGTCAGTACCCCCAGCATGTCGCCCTTTGGCGAGCGATAGGGGCGCTTGGTGTAGATGACGTGGAACATGGCGCCATCCTGACGGCGGCTGTTGCCCGCCCCTTCCAGCTGTTCGCCGCTTTGCCATACCCCCAACTCTTCGCGCAGCACCCGTTCCCGCTCTCTGGCCGGCATGCGGTCCAGATCGTCGCCATCATCCCGGGTCAGCTCACCGATAAAGGCATCCCGATAGGCCTGGTTGCAGAGGGTGATGCGCTGCTCGCGATCCCGCAGCACCACCATGTTGGGCAGCGAGTTGAGCAGGGTCTGCACGAAGGTCAGCTGCTCGCTTAACTTGTGCTCGGCCAGCTTGCGCTGCACTATCTGGCGGCGCAGGGTCCGGTTCCAGCCCATGAACAGCAGCACGCAGAGCAGGAAAGCGCCCACGCCGACCGCGGACCAGAGCGCCACAGTGGCAGGGTTGATGCCGGTCTGGATGGTCAGAGCCAGCCACTTGTGCTCCAGCTTGGTCATCTCTTCCGGGCGGATGGAGAGCAGCACCTTGGTGAGGATCTGCTGCAGCATGGGGTCCTGCTGGTGCACCGCCATGGCGACCGGCACCCGCAGCTCGTTGCCGGAGAACACCACCTGATAGCGGTTGTTGAACCCCTTTTGCAGCGCCTGTTCAAGGGTGGTCATGCTCATCAGCACGTAGTCGACCTGATGCCCGTCCAGCAGTGGCAACAGCTTGGTATCGCTGCTCACCGTCAGCGGATGGGCCCCCACCTCGTTGAGCACCAGCTCCTCCACCGAGCCGCCGACGATCCCCACCCGTCGCCCCTTGAGCTCGTTGAGGTTGTCCAGCTCCTCGCTCCCCTGTCTGGCGGCGATCACCCGGTGGATGAAGGCGTAGTCGGGAGTAAACAGGGAGTATTGACGCCGCTCCGCGGTCGGCGTGATGGCTGGCAGAAAGTCCAGCTTGCGCGCCTGAAACAGCACCTGGGTCTCGGCCCAGCTGCTGGTGGGCACCAGGGTGAATTGCAGGCCGGAGCGCAGGCTCACCAGCTTGAGCATGTCGGCGATGAACCCCTTGAGCTGGCCATTGCCGTCGATCTCGCTCACCGCCGGCCAGTCCGGCGCCACCCCGAAACGCAGGGTCGGATGGCGGGCCAGCCAGTCGAGCTCGCTCTGGTTGAACACGATCTGGCGGGGACCGTTGGCCAGCTCGTAGTCAACTATTCCGCCGGTCTCCAGAATACGGCGCCGCTCATCCAGCGGAATGTCGTTGAGGGCCAGCTCCAGCAGACCGAGCAGCCCCTGGTTGTCGGGCCCCACCGCCATGGCCAGCGAGGTGTCCGTCACCCACTCCGGGGTCATCACCTTGAGCCCGGCCTGCTGCTGCAGGCGCTGCAGACGAACCAGAGAGGGCAGATCGGAGAGATAGGCATCCGCCAGCCCCTTCTTCACCATGAAGACCGCTTCGTCACTGCTGTCCGCCTCGGTGAGCTGGGTCATGCCAAGCTCCGCCAGCTCCTCACAGGAACTGAAACCATGCTCGCACACCCAGCGCAGCTGGCGCGCCGTCGCCAGAGTCGGCTCCCCTTCCTCTCGCGCCAGCAACACGGCGCGCGGCAGGGTCATCAGATCCGAGGTAAAGCGCATCTTCTGCTGACGTGACTGGCTCGGTGTCACCCCGATCAGCATGTCCACCTCACCATCGAGCAAAGCCTGCTGGGCGCCGGCATAGTAGGGGTAAGTCTTGTAGCGCACGGTCAGCCCCAACCGGCCGGCAATCAGGGTGGCAAAATCGTCGAGCGGGCCGCTGAAGCCACCCCGGCTATTGGCATAGATGTAGGGCGGCCAGGCCACCGACGGCATGCCGACCACCAGGTCACTGCGCGAGGCGAGCCAGAGCCGCTCCGCCAGCCCCAGCTGATCCTTGTCCAGGGAGGTTGCTGCCGCAGCCACCAGGCTCCAGCAGGTAAACCAGCACAACAAAATGGCGCGATAGCAGAGGCGCAGCATGGGTAACTCCTGAACGGCTTGGAGAGCGATCATAGGGATTTTGGCAAAATGTGCGAATAGAAATTCGTAACAGAACTCGTCCGGATACGAAAAACGGCAGGCTCACGCCTGCCGTTTTCTAGCAAGAAGGGGGCCAAGACCCCCTCTTGTCAGGTTATTCGGTTCCCGAGTCGGAAGCCGGTTTGATATTCCCGCTCACGGATGTGGGCGATCTGCACATTTTGCCCTTCCAGACCGATGTCCTTGAGCAGAGCAGGCGACAGATGCAGGTAGCTGACACGACGCTCCAGCCGGGTAATCCGTTTCTGGACCAGGGTTTCGACGGTGCGCAGCAGGGTCAGTTCGATAGACATAATATTCTCCAGTTGAACGTGCGGTTCCCCCGGAGAGAAGAGATCACCCTGCGGGACAACCGCGGGTGATGAAAAAGCAGGTGTTACCTGTTTCCTCCACGCGGCAGAAAAAGAGCACGAGTCTTCGCGCTGCTGATGCAGCGGTCGAACGCAACGTTTAGCATTGAATGTTGCATATCCGTCTCCTTACCGAGTGAAAGTTGAACAAGTTGCCACAGTCTAAAAAAAGACCGAATTTTATACAAGAACCTCACCCCCCATATGGGGAGGTGAGTCATCTATCAATACTCATCCGGCACAGGCACAGGCAAACCCATGCCGCTCTGGCTCAGATCCCGGACAACAGCCGGAACTCCTCCAGCGCATAGGTATCCGTCATGCCGCTCACGTAGTCGAGCAGCAGCCGCACCCGGAAATACCACTCCTGCTCCGCCCCGTCGCTGAAGCGCGGATCCCGGCTGGCCACCGCCAGCCGGTATGCCTTGAGATGACGGGCCGACAGTCGATGGAACAGCCGGCGGGCGAAGAACAGCTCGCTGCCCCCCTGTCCGGCCAGCAGCCGCTCGAACTGCGCGGCCGGCAACGCCAGCAGGCAGGCATAGGTGGATAGAACACCGCGCAGGGCGGCATAACCCTCCAGCTCCAGCGCCTCTACCTCGGGCCGCATGAACACCAGCTCGCGAGCCACTTGTTTGAGGGTATCGAGCACCCGCGCCGCCGGTGCCTGACCGTGCAGCAGGGCCTGGGGATAGGCACCGCTCAGGATCTGCGGGTGCTCGCTCACATAGGTGTGAGCGGCCAGCTCCACCAGATCCCGGGTCAGCTGCTGGCGAAAGTGAGGGAAAAAGCCCCTGCCCGAGGCGGTCGCCTCCGCCAGCAAACCGGCCATGTAGGCGCCGTCATCGGCCAGTCGCAGCGCCTGTTGCAGCTCGCTCAGGCTGAGGATGCGCCGGTCCACCGCATCTTCGAGATCGGCGATGCAGTAGGAGATGTCATCGGCCGCCTCCATGATGTAGACCAGCGGATGACGGCAGCCGGGTGCCAACCCCAGGCTCTGACCGAGGGCACGGTAGAGGGGTTGTTCACTGAAGAAGATGCCGCGCTTGCTGGCCCAGCCGTGATGTTGACCGCCGTGCAGGGGTTGCTGCGGGTACTTGCACAGTGCCGCCAGCTGCCCCAGGGTCAGATTCAGCTCGTGCAGGCTGTGCACCAGCCGCAGACTCTGGGCATTGCCGTCAAACACCAGCAGATCCTGGCGCAGCGTTGCCCACTGCGGGCTGGGTGCGCTGCCAAGGGCCTCGGCAAACAACCCATCCAGCGCCTGCGCCAGCCACTGGCTCATCACCTGCTCGCCAAAGTGACCGAACGGTGGGTTGCCGACGTCGTGCAACAGGCAGGACATCTCTACCAGATTGATGAAGGCCCCCTCACACACCGACCCCGCCGGCAGGGCCGCCAGAACGCGGCGGCTGATCTGGCGGCCGGTCTCCTGTACCTCCAGCGAATGGGTGAGACGGCTGCGTACCGAGGCCTTCACGTCGAGCGGAAAGACCTGGGTCTTCTGCTGCAGCCGACGCACCGGCGCCGCCTGCACGATGCGGGCGCGATCCTGCTCAGTCGCCTCCAGCAGATCTTCGTCACCCCAGCGATGGATACGCTCGGGGGTAATCAAACGGCTATACATGTTGCGGCTCCTTGCCTGCGGCTCGCATCTACGAGAGCAGCCAGCGCTTCAAGCGGGCGATGTCACCCGGACATTCGCGGCGCAGCGACTCGATCCAGTCTTCCACGTTCTCCCACCAGGCGGGATGATCCGGGCTCTGGATCAGCTGAGCCAGCTGCTGCAGCCGGCGCAGACCGATGGAACCTGCGGCCCCTTTTATCTTGTGCGCCTCCTCCACCACGCCGGCCTGATCCCGGGCAATCATGTTGGAGTCGAGCACCGCCATGTAGTCGGGCATCATCTTCTCGAACAGCTCGACGCTGGAGATCAGCACCTGCTTGCCCACGGTATCGGCATAATCGGTGAGGAAGGGCAAGTCCAGCAGCGCATCCTGACTGTCCGCATCCGCCTGTTCGTCCGCTTCATCCTCGGCCAGATCGGCAAACAGGTGGCCAATCACCTCCCGCACCGCTTTCGAGCCGAGCGGCTTGTTGATCACATCTTGCATGCCGTGATCCCGGTAGTACTGGCGATCGCCGGTGGCGTTGGCGGTGAGTGCCACCATGGGCGGCAGGCTGTCGCCGTAACGGGCGAGCAGTTGTTCCGCCACATCGAAGCCGGTCATGTCCGGCAGCTGGATATCCAGCAGGATCAGATCAAAATCGTCGGGATTGGCCATGGCCAGCGCCTGGGCGCCGTCCCGCGCCACCTTGACCTCATGGCCCAGCTTGTTGAGCAGGGCGCAGGCCACGGTTACGTTGAGCTCGACGTCCTCCACCAGCAGGATATCGAGGCAGGGCATCTCGGGCTCAGCTGCGGGCGTCTGGGCGGCGACGCAGTCCACCTCCAGCTCGGCGGTGAAGCAGGCGCCCTCGCCCGGATCGCTGTCCACGTAGAGCTGGCCGCCCATCGCCTGCACCAGCTGGCGGGAGACCGCCAACCCGATGCCGGTGCCGGTGGCGTGCTTCTTGCCCTGCACCTGATAGTACATGGCGAAGATCTTCTCCTGCTGGGCGCGGGGAATGCCTACCCCGGTGTCTTCCACCTCGAAGTGCAGCGCCAGCTTGCCCGGCGTGTCGGCCGGGTGGGTGAGGCAGCGCACCGTCACCCCCCCCTCGTCGGTGAACTTGACCGCATTGCCCACCAGATTCCACAACACCTGGCGCAACCGGGTCCCGTCCGCCATCACGAACTGCGGCACGTCGCCATCCCGGTCGAAATGCAGATAGAGCCCCTTCTGCTCCGCCTGGATGCGCGACAGCGTTTCCAGCTCGTCGAGGAAGGCAGGCAGATCGATGGGGGTCGGGGCGATTTCCAGCCGGCGCCGGTCCAGCTTGTCGAGATCGATGATGTCATTGAAGATGTTGCCGAGCGTCACCGCGCTCAGGTGAATGGTCTTGAGCTGCTGGTGCTGCTTGGGATCGAGCGGCGTATCCATCAGCATCCGGCTCAAGCCGACGATACCGTTGAGCGGGGTGCGCAGCTCGTGACTGATGGTGGAGATAAAGGTGGTCTTGTCGCGGCTCGCCTTCTCCAGCTTGTCCTGATACTGCTTGCGCTCGGTGATGTCGCGACCAAAACCGAGCAGGCCGAGCCGCTTGCCGAAGCGATCGAAGAAGGGCACCTTGCGCAGCTCGAAGTAGGCCTTGCGACCGTCTGGGTACTCCAGCCACTGTTCATAGGTGAGCGGCTCGTTCTGGGCGAAAACCTGTTTGTCAGTCTCCACCACCTTGCTGGCGATGTCGTGCTTGTAGACATCGAACGGGGTCAAGCCGATGAGCTCCGCCTCCACCTTGCCGGTGAGTTCCTCCATGGCGCGATTGCAGCCGGAGAACTGCTCGTCTTCGTTGCGGTAGTAGACCAGATCGGGGGAGCAGTCGATGAAGGAGCGCAAGAGGGCGGTGCGCTCCCCCAGATGCAGCTGGGCCTTCTCGCGCTGGAACACCTCGTTCTCCAGATCCTCGATGGCCTGCTGGCGCAGGGTCTCGGCCCGGTTGGTCTCGGCGATCTGGGCGTTGAGGCGGCTGATGTTCTCCTGCAGCTGGCTGTTGAGCTCGAGATCCCGCTCGCGCATGTCCTGCAGCTTGCGCACCATGCGGGTCAGCCGCTGGCGGGAATCCTCCAGCTGATCCACCACGATGGAGAGAAAATAGACGGCCCAGGGAGTGACCAGCAGGCCGAAGAAGACCGAGCGCACCAGGTCGACGATGTCCACGGTGCCGCGCAGGAACAGGGTGACCCCCATCTGGATCGAAACGGCCAGCACTATGATGCCGGTGGCCAGGAACATGCTGAAGCGCACCAGTCCCAGCTTGGTCATCAGGTCGACGTAATATTGCGCCCAGGATTTGATTTGTTTCATCTTATTGTTTTCTCCCCGATATTCGCCGAACAGAATACCAGCACGGCGCGCCGAACTCTTGTGCCGTCGCACGATAAATTATCGGTTAACCTCCTCCGCCCGCTGGGGTAGCATGCCGGAGTCAATTCGGTCAGCCCGGGTTAAGCCTGGCTGGCTATAATGTTCGGCCGTTCAATTCAACCAACTGATATTTCAGGAGTCTCATCGATGCGTAATCTCACCCTGCTGAGTCTTGGCCTGCTGGCAGCCAATGCCGCCCACGCCGATCTGGGCGAGATCCCCAAGCAGTCCGGCTGGTCCGGTTTCCTGCTGGGCGGGGTCAACGCCGTCAGCTACAAGTCCAACTTCTATGCCGGCGATGACAACCACAGTCGCATCAATGACCTCGGCTCGCCTGACAGCGAGAGCGGCCTGACGCCGCTGCTCAACGCCGATATCCGCTACACCTTTGCCGATACCCGTACCCAGATCTTCCTCGGCAACCTGATCCAGGACGCGGTGCGCTTCGACTTCACCCAGCAGCTCGGCCTGCGCCAGGAGATGGGTGACAAGGGTATTGTCGCCACCTCGCTGGTGTTCAACGTCATGCCGGTCGAGCTGTGGAGCGATCCCTTCGCCACCGGGGTGGATCGCAGCTCCACCGATGTGAAATCAAAAGGGGCGCGTTTTGCCTGGGACAAGATCTGGGGCAGCAACTTCTACGGCAACCTGACCACCCGAGAAGTGGACATGGATGAGGAGCGCAGCGGCCAGCAGTATGACCAGAGCCACGGCACCCACTACGCCGACATGCTGGATCGCAACGGCAAGATGCACGACATGGAGCTCTCCTACCAGTGGCACTTTGGCGGCAATCAGCTGCTGGAGCCAGCCATCGTCTACAAGCAGGCCCGCCTTGACGGCAGCGCCGAGAGTTTCAAGAACACCGGCCTGAAGCTGACCTATGCCAAGCGCGGCCCCCAGTGGTCCTTCGTCAGCAACCTCTATACCGGCAAGCGCAAGTATGACGAGGCGAACCCCATCTTCGGCCAGCGCGCCGATGCCGACGAATTCGCCATCAACGGCACCTTCTTCTGGCACAACCTGTTTGGTGTCAACGCCCTCGCCGCGACCTTCACCGCCGCCTATGCCAGCGCCGACTCGGACATCAACTTCTACGACAGCCAGTCCACCCGTTTCAGCACGGGTCTGCTCTACAACTTCTAAACCCGACCCTCACCAACAAACGAGGCCACCCCATGGGTGGCCTCGTCATTTGCAACGGCCTATGCGGTCATCAGATCCCGAGCGAATCGAGCAGATCGTCGTGATCGTTGGCCACCGGAGCGGCGGCCGGAGCCGGCTGGGCAGCCTCGCGCTTGGTCTGGGCGATCAGGGCATCCGGATCCAGCTCCTCCTGATCCATGCCGTCGTTGTGGATGCGGATGAACTCGGTCTTGTCCATCGCCAGCTCCAGATAGAAGATGTTGTTGCGGGCGGTGAAGAAGGTGACCCGGCGCGACTCCGGGCTGTCGAGGTTGGTATCGACGCTCAGCATCACCTGCTTGTTGAGGGCCAGCATCTTCGGCTGGTTCTGGGTGATGTGGGTCTGCAGATCCCGGCCGACCTTGACGGTGAAGCTGCCGACGATCTGGTTCATCAGCTCGCCCATGACGTTGCTCACCTCGTCCGAGGTATGGGAGATGGCGAGATCTTCCTTGGAGAGCCCCATGCTGAGCATGTAGCTCTCGTACAGCTCCATGGCGGCGGAGGCGGAGAAGTTGATCACCACCAGGCCGGAGAAGCCGCCGTCAAACAGCACGAAGCAGCCGATATCCGGCTTGAGGCAGGTCTTGCTGATCCGCTGCACCATGCCGGAGAAACGCACCTGACTCTGGGTTGCCGCACTCAATACATCCGTGACCGAATGGCACAGGCTCAGCAGCACGTCCTCTGTGGTCAATACGGTATCGTTGTCGGCTCTTGTCACTATCATGGGACCTTCCTGAACATCGAAAATGGGCTTATCTATACCATAACTCTAACAGATAGCGCGGCTTGGGCTTCGAAATAGCGAGCCGCCTCTCAGTTGATTCAATTGTCAGTGCCAAGCGGACTGAATCCGGCCAGATTGGCCAGCTTGAGACGCCAGCTGGCCACCTCTGCCAGCAATGCGGCTTCCTCATAGGGCACGGAGGGGTGAGCCCCCCAGATGGGACCGGGCCAGGCCTTGTCGGTACTGAAACGGGCGACATGATGCAGATGCAGCTGGGGTACCAGATTGCCGAGCGCCGCCACGTTGATCTTGTCCGGCCGCAGCGCCTGCTCCATCAGGGTGGCGACCGCGCAGGACTCCTCCATCAGCTGCTGTTGCTGCGCCGGTGCCAGGTGGTGAATTTCCCGCAGATTGGCCACTCTCGGCACCAGGATCAGCCAGGGATACTGGCTGTCCTTGGCCAGCAGGACGCGGCAAAGGGGCAGATCGCCGAGCAGGCGGGTATCTGCCTGCAGGCGGCTGTGCAGTTCAAACATGAAGACCTCGTTGACGTAAGGTGGGCGCGATGCACGATGAGAGCCCCCACGTTACTGCAACGGGCCGCAAACTTAAAGTCGCGGCACGGCCCAGCTGACAAAGCGCTTGCGAAGCGCGGGGTCGGCCTTGAGGAAGAGTTGTTGCAACTGGCCCTCCAGCGCGCTGGCCGCCACCGGTTCAACCGCAGCGGTGGTTGCGGTGACAGGCACGACCGTGCTCAATGCCACCTTGCCGCCGCTCTGGTTGTATTCGACCAGCTTGGCCCGCCAGTCCATCCCTATCAGCATGCCGCTGGTGATCAGCGCATCCTGCTGGCTGGCAATGCTCTGGCCACCGGCCTGCAGCCCCATGACGGGAGACTCGGCATACTGCGCCATGCCCCGTTCATCGCTCAGCAAGTTGGCGACCAGTCGTACCTGCTGCTGACTGGCTTGATAACGCAACACCTGCGGCGCGGAGCGCAACTGGCGGTCATTCTCGCTGCTGCTGCGGCTCGGGATCACCCCTTCATAACGCACCAGCAACTGCTGCTCCCCATCCGGCAGAGTGGCATGCTGCTCGTCGTGCAACGTGCCCGCACTCACCGCCAGGATCTGGAAATCCGCCGGTACCCTCACCTCGACGGCCGCCCAAGCCGCACTGCCCAGCACCATCTTCATGCCCAGCGCTGCCCACAGCAGCGATACCCCACGCCCGTACCGATAACCCTTCATATTTGCTCATCTTCCTGTTCGCGTTGATGGGCGCAGGCTAGCAGCCGAAGATGACAGAAAAATAACGAGGGCTCAGAGCAGATAGTGAGGTCGCTCGGCAAACCACTGGGCCAACACCTGCTTGAACAGCCGGATCTTGCGCGGCACCCGCCGCTGCTGGGCGTGCAGCACGTGCAGCGGGTGCAACCCGGTCTGCCACTCCGCCAGCACGGTGACCAGATCTCCCTGCGCCAGCCAGGGCTCCACCAGCATCAGCGGACACTTGGCGTAACCCATGCCGGCCCGAGCCAGCTGCAGCACGGTACTGTAGTGGTTGGCCCGCACCTTGCCCTGCACCAGGATGTGCGCCTCCTCCTCTCCCTTGCGAAAGTGCCACTGCTCCCAGGCCGGGTTGTGACCCTGCAGCAGACAGGGCCGCCCGCCCAGCTCATAAGGGGTAGCGGGGATCCCCTCCCGCGCCAGCAGGGCGGGGCTTGCCACCACCACGTCCTTGAGTCTGCCGAGCGGCAGCGCCACCAGGTTGTCGGGAATGCTGCTCATGGCGCGCAGGGCGATGTCGTGCTCCCCCTGGCTCATGTCGATCATGGCGTTGGTGAAGTTCAATTCGACCTGGACGCCGGGACAGAGCTCGGCAAAGCGGGCCAGCAGATCGTTCACCATGCGATCGCCGGTACTGACCGGGCAGGTGAAGCGCAGCCGGCCGCCATCCTCCTCG
Source organism: Aeromonas sp. QDB39 (assembly GCF_027707585.1). Classification (NCBI taxonomy): domain Bacteria; kingdom Pseudomonadati; phylum Pseudomonadota; class Gammaproteobacteria; order Aeromonadales; family Aeromonadaceae; genus Aeromonas; species Aeromonas sp. QDB39. The sequence continues at coordinate 103,517 of NZ_JAPCIV010000009.1, forward strand.
GTCAGCGCCTGGATATCCTGCTCCGCCTGGCGCGCCAGCGCGAAGATCTCGCCGGCCTGCTGATAGAGGGTCCGGCCCGCTTCGGTGAGGCTGAGTCGGCGAGTGGTACGCTGCAACAGCTGGGCATTGAGGGTCGATTCCAGTGCGCTGACGTGACGGCTCAGCATCCCCTTGCTCACCCCCAGGCTGTCGGCTGCGGCCGAGAAACTGCCCTTTTGCACCACCTCATAAAAACTGGCCAGGTGGGAGATGTCCATTCATTAGCTCCAATATGGAAACAATGCGTTTATTTTACGCGCTTTTTCTCTCTTTTCATCGCGCTAGAATCAACACATCCCAACCAGGAGTGAAACAGATGAAGATTGTGATTGTGGGTGCCTCCGGCACCGTCGGCTCCGCCGTCAGTGAGTTGCTTGCTAAAGACCACCAGGTGATCCGGGTCGGTCACCGCCAGGGGGACGCCACGGTCGACATGCGCGATCCCGCCTCCATCAAGGCGCTGTTCGCCAAGCTGGGCCAGTTCGATGCGCTGGTGGTGGCCAGCGGCAGCGTGGCCTTCAACGCCCTCACCGAGATGACCGACGAGCAGTGGCAGGTGGGGCTTCAGAGCAAGCTGATGGGCCAGATCAACCTGACCCGGGCCGCCATCCCCCACCTGAACGACAAAGGCTCCATCACCCTGATCAGCGGCATCCTGAGCGAGGAGCCCATCAACTGGGGGGCGAGCGCGACCACCATCAACGGCGCCATCGATCACTTCGTCAAGGCGGCGGCCTGCGAGCTGCCGCGGGGTCTGCGCATCAACGTGGTGAGCCCGACCGTGCTGACGGAGTCGATGGATAAATACGCCAGCTTCTTCCCGGGCTTCGTCTCCGTGCCCGCCGCCAGGGTGGCGCAGGCCTACCAGAAGTCGGTACTGGGGGTGCAGACCGGCCAGGTGTTCAGGGTCAACGGCTGATCGCCGCCCTGCTGCCGCCCAGTCGGCACGGCAACAAAAACGGGCCCCGTGATGGGCCCGTTCCATTGCAGCCAGCATGCCGACTTGCAGTTGGCTGGTGGCAAACGTTTGTTTTTACGGCAACAAAAAAGGCGGTGTGCCTCAGTCGATCAGCCCGTACTGAGCGCGCAGCACCTCGATGATCTCCTGCTTCGGATTGGCGCTGCGTACCAGCGGCTGACCGATGATCTTCTCGGCAATCCCCACATAGGTGTTGGAGATGTCCATCATCACCTCGGTCGGCAACTTGTTGTCGCGGGCCAGGGCGAAGCGCTCGGGCATGCGGTGCTTGTTGAGCAGGATGTCCGGATCCGGGAAGTGGTTGAGCAGCCACTGACGGAAACCCTCTTTCGACTTCTCGACGATCTGGCCGTCGCGCAGGGCGGCGCCATCCCAGATGCGGGAGCTGTCGGGGGTACCCACTTCATCCATGTAGATCAGCTTCTCGTTGCCGGCGGCATCATTGACGTAGCCAAACTCGAACTTGGTGTCGACGAAGATCTGATCCAGCTCGGCCAGCGCGTCACTGATGACGCTGAAACCTTCCTTGAGCAGCACTTCGTAGCGGTCGATGTCGGCCGGCTTGCTGAAGTTGAAGCCCCGGTAGTGGCGTTCGATGTCGGCACGGGAGACGTTGACGTCGTCGGCTTCCGGCACGCCGTCCAGCCCGGTCAGCACGCCCTTGGTGGAGGGGGTGATGAGGATCTCGGGCAGCTTCTGATCCTTCTTCAGTCCTTCCGGCAGGGTGATGCCGCAGAACTCGCGCTCGCCATCCTTGTAGGCACGCCACATGGAGCCGGTGATGTACTGGCGGGCAATCGCCTCGATCATCACGGGGCGGGCTTTTTGCACGATCCAGACGAAGGGATGGGGGATGTCCAGGATGTGGCTGTCGGCCAGCCCCTTCTCCTTGAACAGCTTGAACCAGTGGCTGGAGATGGCGTTGAGCGCAGCCCCTTTGCCCGGCACGCCGTTGAGCCCGTCCACGCCCTGCCAGATGCAGTCGAAGGCCGAGATCCGGTCACTGATCACCATGATGGCGAGCGGCGCATCTGCCGGCACGTCGTAACCCTTCTCGCGGATGAGGCGGGCACTGTCTGCGGCGGTCAGCCAGTAGACGCTGCGCACCTTGCCGGAATGGACGGGTTTATCGGTACGGATCGGCAAATCGTCGTTCACCGCCAATACTTGATCTGCAAGACTCATGGTAAGTAACACTTCCTGTTTGTGGGGGGTTTACATAACAAAACAGGGGCACAAGGCCCCTGTTTCTATTCTGTTTTTGCAGCTTGGTCAGCCAGACCCTTGGCGAATGCCTCGGACAGACTGATGTACATCTGGGAGATGACACCGGACGACACGGGCTTCTTGTCCTTGTCGAACAGGGTGATGGAGGTCTTGCCCCCCGCCATCTCGCCAAGCTGGAAGCGATACTTGTCTTCGTCCAGCTTGAACGGCTCGCTGCCCTTGGCCTTCCAGAATTCGCTGCCCGGCTCGTCGTACTCCACGTCGATCCAGCCCAGCGACTGCTGGGTATCCTTGATGGTGAAACCGTAGGCCGGCAGCACCTGATTGAGACGACGCCACACCTGATCGAACGAACCATCGACGATCCAGGCGCTCAGCTCGTTGTTGTCCAGACCCAGTTCCAGCCCCATGCCGTCGTTGGCCTTGTGCTGTTCGCGGGACTTGAGCTGCTTGTCGTAGTAGAGCGAGAACTGGTTGAGGGCCCGGGTCGCGTAGCGCTGGGCATCCGCCGGGGTCAGCTCCTTGCTGGTCTCGCCATCGACGGTCTCTTCATGATCCAGTACCCGTACCGACATGTTGACGGCGTGGCGCTGGGGATCGTTGCGCAGGGTAAACTGGTAGCGCTGGCGAATGACGAAGTCATCGTCCTCTTCACTCCAGCCGTCGAGCGCCTTGGTGTTGTCAAACCAGCCGGTCTGCAGCACGCCGGCCTGCTGGTCCAGCTTCTCGGTGGTCACCTTGTACTGGGCGAGGAAGTTCATCAGGAAGGCCCAGGTATCGCGCTCCACGCTCTGGGAGGTGCTGAGGGCGTAGAAGGCCATGGTGGGTTCGCCAGCATTGGCCACCACCTGGCTGCCCGGTACCACGGTCAGCAGCTGGGCGGGTGGACGCACGTCAACCTTGGCACCCAGCGCGCCGTCACGGCTGCTCTCGGGCAGGGCCGGAATGTCGAAACTGCTGTTAAAGGCGGGGGTATTCAACCCGGCCGGCACCAGAAACGCGCGGCCTTCAAGGCGGGCATCCTCGTACTCGAAGCCACGGTTGGCCATCTTGCGTTCCTGGGGTGAGCTACAGGCTGCCAGCACGGCAACGGTCGCCACACTCAGCACCAGGCGCACTGCATTTCCCTTTCCATTTGCTTTAAACACTCGCCATCAACTCCGCAGTCGTCAGTGCTCGCGCCATCGCCTGTTCGCCCTCGGGGGTGAGGTCGGTGAGCGGCAGACGCAAGGTGGCCGTCGCAATCAATCCCAGCTGGGCACAGGCCCACTTCACAGGGATAGGACTCGGTTCGCAGAACAGAGTCTGATGCAACGGCATCAATCGATTGTTGATGTCGTGCGCTCGTCCGGCATCACCGGCCAGCGCAGCACGACACATGTCGGCCATCTGGGCCGCTGCAATATTGGTGGTGACCGAAATGACTCCGTCCCCGCCTTGCAGCATGAAATCACATCCACTGGCATCATCGCCACTATAAAGCGCGAATTGTGCGCCGCACAGCTCGCGCAGCAGCGGCGTACGGCTCAGATCCCCGGTCGCCTCTTTCAGGCCTATGATGCCGGGCACCTTGGCCAGTCTGGCTACCGTCTCCGGTTTGAGATCGCAACCGGTACGACCGGGCACATTATAAAGAATTTGGGGCAGACCACTAGCCTCGACGATCGCACAATAGTGACGATAGAGGCCTTCCTGGGTGGGTTTGTTGTAATAGGGGGTGACCGAGAGACCCGCCACCACGCCGGTTTCGGCGAAACGCTTGGCCAGGGCGATGGCATGGGCGGTATTGTTGGAGCCGCAGCCGGCAATGACCGGAATGCGTCCGGCGGCCAGCGCCACGGTTTTCTCCACGACGGCGATGTGCTCCTGTTCGCTCAGGGTCACCGACTCCCCCGTGGTCCCGACCGCCACGATGGCGCTGGTCCCGGCGCTGACATGATAGTCGACCAGAGTGGCCAGACTGGCCCAATCGACTTCGCCTGAAGCCAGCATGGGGGTAACGAGGGCAACAATACTACCGCGCAACATGGATATTTCTCCCGATTTTCAGGGGCGTTATGGTAAAGCTGCCCCCTTGGAAAAACAAGGGAGGCCAGGGGCAAGCCGTGTTACCATCCGGCAAAAACCGCACTGCGCGAGCCGCGGTGGAACACGCCAGACGCTGGTCGTGACACCCCGATACCGTGCTCGTTGCAACGAGATTCTCAACAAGGTTGCCATGCAGGATCGCTGGCAGTGGCCCATGGCCAGCCCCTTCGGGCTATGCCACTGCATCCACATTCGCAACCCGCTAATGGACGAGAGAAGATTTATGACTCATTACTTGGTCGTAACGGCCATCGGCACGGACAGGCCTGGCATCGTCAATGAGGTCACCCGCCACGTCAGTGGTTGTGGCTGCAACATTGTCGACAGCCGTCTTGGCATCTTCGGCAATGAATTCACCTTCATCATGCTGCTGTCCGGTGACTGGAACAGCCTGATGCAACTCGAGATAAGCCTGCCCCTGCGCAGCCAGGAGTGGGACCTCATCACCATGATGAAGCGCACCGAGCGCCACCAGTCGCTGCAATACGACATCAGCGCCAACGCCGAGATCCTGATCCGGGACCAGCCGGGCATCGTAAGCCAGTGCACCCAGTTCTTCAGCGATCACGGCTGGGACATCCAGGCCATGCAGACTATCACCCTGGAACAGCAGCCGTTCAACCTGCTCAAGGCCAGCTTTCAGCTCAATCTGGCCAAGCAGGGAGAGGCGGCCGGCTCGCAGACGGCCTTCGCCGGATTCTGTCGTGAACTGGGCGCAGAATCGTTCGAATTCATCGTCAATCACAAACACGCCTGACGGCTCATCCAAGGAGATCCCATGCAACCTTTATCCGCTGGCAGCCTGGCCCCCGATTTTTCCCTGTCCGATCAAGACGGTAACCAGGTACGCCTTGCCGACCTGCGCGGCAAGAAAGTGCTCGTCTACTTCTATCCCAAGGCGATGACCCCGGGCTGCACCACCCAGGCCTGCGGCCTGCGCGACGTCAACGCCGAGCTGGCCGCCCTCAATGTGGTGGTGCTCGGCATCAGCCCGGATCCGGCCAAGCGGCTGAAAAAATTCGAGGAGCGCGACAACCTGAACTTCCGCCTGCTGGCCGATGAAGATCATGCGGTGGCCGATGCGTTTGGCGTCTGGGGCCCGAAGAAGTTCATGGGCAAGGAGTATGACGGTATCCACCGGCTGAGCTTCCTCATTGACGAAGAGGGCAAGATTAGCCATCGCTTCGACAAGTTCAAGACCAGCGATCATCATCAGGTGGTGCTCGACCTGCTCAAGGGCTGAACCCCAGATACCGATACCGCCGATATGGAAAGGGCCTGCAAGTGCAGGCCCTTTTTTTATTCGCATGTCGTTGCCTGCCTCGCGTTGCGGGTGGCACGATGCCCGGTCCTTCGGCTCGCCTGCCAGGCAAGTGACTGGCGGCGACGTTCTCATTTGTCATGAAGGCGCCGGCTTGCATCCACGATGGGATGCCTTGGTGACGGGTCTTTCGGCACAGGCCAAATGACGCCCTTATTGTTGCGCCAGCGAGCCAGAAAGCAAGCCGCTAGCCGTTACATTTAATTAACCAGCCAGGGCCGACGTTGATTTCCCGCCCCGCTATCTCGCCAACCTCCCCTGCCAGATCAAAAAATTCATCTTATATATGGGTTAACGTGGCCCCAGTTTCATTTTCCAGTGAGAAAAGCCCATGAACATGAGCCACACCGAACGTCTGATCCTGAGCAACCAGTACGAGATCCTGGCCAAACTCAATCCGGAGAAGGCGGCGTTTTACCAACGGGCCAGCACCATCATCGAGCGCGGCTACTGCCTGCAGATCCTCGAACTGGAGAAGAGTTTCGGCCATCTTGATCTGGCCACCTGCCAGGAAGTGATCGACACCCTGGAACTGCACCACGCGCTGGCCATCTCCTGGGGCAACCTGGAAGCGGCCGATCAGAACGAAATCAATGCCAGCCGGCTGGAGTTCAACGGCTACAGCCGCAGCCAGGAGCGGGAGCTGGCCGACTACGTCTGCTTCCTGCTGGAAGTGGACAAGCGCTTCCCCGAGCTCAAGTGCCCGTGCGACGAGCTCTCCAGCGACATCGCCATGCGCGACAAGTACCAGCGCATGCTGACGGTCTGGCGCCAGTGCCCGCGTCAGTACAAGCTCTCCGTCCAGGAGATCCGCAAGGTTCTGGCAGCCTGACAGATATAAAAAAGGCGCCGCGAGGCGCCTTGGTCCGAGTCATGGGCCACAGGCCTCACTCGTAGAGGAAGGATTTGTCCAGCTGCTTGAAGGCGGCGTTGAGGGTATCGGCCAGCTCTTCGTATCTGGGCTGAGCCACCAGTTGGCGACGACCGCCCTGCTCGTTCATCTTGCCGTTGATCTCGCGATACCAGCTGGCAAGGGAGGGCGGCAGCCGGGTATCGGCGCGCTGACCGAGCCAGTAGTAGCCCTGCAGCGGCAGGCTCAGCAGAAACAGCACCGAGGTCATGACCGAAGGCCAGTAGTGCAGCTCGCCGAACTGGAACTGCAGCATGACGCTGAGCACCGCCAGCGCCGGAATGACCTTGAGGGCGAACTCGGTGGCCTTGATCACCCGATTCTCCGGGAACATGGAATTAAGCTCGGGACGGCGGGGCCAAAGGGTCATATAATGACGGCCTTGCTGTAACTTAGTTCCAAAAATGTTCATGCTCATGCTACCTCCGAGCTCTTTTTGAACGTATTAACGGCAAAACCACGACAATATTTGATGCGCAATAACAAAGGTTGAGGATGACTTTGTTATTTTTCAACAATCGGGTTATCCTTTGTACGCCCAATTTTTGCGCCAACGGCCTGCCGTTGCGCTGTCAGGGACGTCTGGATTTCGGGTCTTGTATCACTATACAAGGGGCAAGCAACAGATTGCCAACCCTCATAAGGATAAGTTGAAAGTTTTTGGACACGGCTCGTCCAACGCATCCTCCTACACAACCCAATCTGCGATAGGATTTATTCATGAGTAAGCTGGTTCTTGTTCTTAACTGTGGCAGCTCGTCCCTGAAGTTTGCTGTCATTGACGCAACCACCGGTGATGACCTGCTGTCCGGCCTGGCCGAGTGCTTCAACCTCGACGACGCCCGCATCAAGTGGAAACTGAACGGTGAGAAAGGCAGTGCCGATCTGGGCGCCGGTGCCGCTCACCAGGAAGCGCTGGACTACATCGTCAACAAGATCCTGCCGCTCAACCCGGAGCTGTCCAAGAACCTGATCGCCATCGGCCACCGTGTGGTACACGGCGGTGAGCGCTTCACCTCTTCCGTGCGCATCTGCGACGACGTCATCGCCGGCATCGAAGCCGCCGTACCGTACGCGCCGCTGCACAACCCGGCTCACCTGATCGGTATCCGTGAAGCCCGTCGCGTGTTCCCGGCACTGGCCGAGAAGAACGTTGCCGTGTTCGACACCGCGTTCCACCAGAGCATGCCGGAAGAAGCCTTCCTGTACGCCCTGCCGTACAAGCTCTACAAAGAGAACGGCATCCGTCGCTACGGCGCCCACGGCACCAGCCACTACTACATCAGCCTGGAAGCCGCCAAGCAGCTGAACAAGCCGGTGGAAGAGCTGAACATCATCAACTGCCACCTGGGCAACGGCGGTTCCGTCTGCGCCATCAAGAACGGCAAATCCGTCGACACCTCCATGGGCCTGACCCCGCTGGAAGGCCTGGTGATGGGTACCCGTTCCGGTGATATCGATCCGGCCATCATCTTCTTCCTGCACGACAAACTGGGCATGAGCGTGGCCGACATCAACACCATGCTGACCAAAGAGTCCGGCCTGCAGGGTCTGACCGAAGTGACTTCCGACTGCCGTTTCGTTGAAGACAACTACGACAGCAAAGAAGAAGCCAAGCGTGCCATGGACGTTTACTGCTATCGCCTGGCCAAGTACATCGGCGCCTACGCCGCCGCCATGGACGGTCGTCTGGACGCCGTGGTCTTCACCGGTGGTATCGGTGAAAACTCCGCCCCGATCCGTGAAATCACCCTGAACAAACTGGGTCTGCTGGGCTTCGACGTCGATCACGACGCCAACCTGAAGGCTCGTTTCGGCAAGGGTGGCGAGATCACCAAGGCTGGTTCCACCAAAGCCCTGGTTATCCCGACCAATGAAGAGTGGGTCATCGCCCACGACGCGCTGGAACTGGTTGGCGCATAATTTCGCTGTAGAGCAAGGCCGCCCAAGGGCGGCCTTTTCCTGATCCCAAAAATGAACAAGGGGTATAAAGTGGCACGCACTATTATGCTTATCCCGGTCGGCACTGGTGTCGGCGTAACTTCCGTGAGCCTTGGCGTTGTTCGCGCCATGGAACGTCACGGTGTCAATGTCAGCTTCTTCAAACCGGTCGCTCAGCCGCGTCCGGGTGAAACCGGTACCGAGCGCTCCACCGCCGTGATCCGCGCCGCTGCCAACATCAACCCGCCCGAGCCGTTCGCCCTCTCCTACGCCGAGAACATGATCACCTCCAGCAACACCGATATCCTGCTGGAAGAGATCGTGGCCCGCTTCGAAGAGCACGTGAAAGCCAGCGGTGCCGAAGTGCTGGTCATCGAAGGCATGGTGCCGACCGACAAGCAGCCGTTTGCCAACAAGCTGAACTACGACGTCGCCAAGGCGCTGGACGCCGACATGGTGTTCGTGACCCATCCGGGCAACGACTCCAGCCAGAAGCTGAAAGAGCGCATCGAGCTCGCCTGCTCCAACTTCGGTGGCGTCAACAACCCCCGCATCGTTGGCTGCGTCATCAACAAGGTGGGTGCACCGGTTGACGAGCATGGCGTGACCCGCCCCGACCTGACCGAGATGTTCGAGGCCCACCACCACACCTCCGACGCCGCCCATAACCTGGAAGTGCTGCAGGTATTCGGCAAGAGCCCGCTGCGCATCCTCGGCTGCATCCCCTGGAATACCCAGCTGATCGCCCCGCGCGCCAAGGATCTCGCCAAGCACCTGGCCGCCAAGATCCTGCACAAGGGTGAGCTGGACAGCCGTCGCCTGCAGACCGTGACCTTCTGTGCCCGCTCCATCCACAACATGATCGAGCACTTCCGTCCGGGCAGCCTGCTGGTCACTTCCGGCGACCGCTCCGACGTCATCGTCTCCGCCTGCCTGTCTGCCATGAACGGCGTCAAGCTGGGCGCCCTGCTGCTGACCGGCAACTACCACCCGGAACCGCAGGTGATGGCGCTGTGCCAACAGGCCATGGCCACCGGCCTGCCGATCATGATCACCGGCACCAACACCTGGCAGACTGCGGTCAGCCTGCAGAACTTCAACGTCGACATTCCGGAAGATGACCGCGAGCGGATCGAGCTGGTGCAGGACTATGTGGCCGGCCACATCGACAAGCACTGGATCGAGTCTCTCTCCGCCAAGTCCACCCGCTCCCGTCGCCTGAGCCCGCCGGCTTTCCGCTACCAGCTGACCGAACTGGCCCGTCAGGCCAACAAGCGCGTCGTGCTGCCGGAAGGGGAAGAGCCGCGGACCATCAAGGCTGCCGCCATCTGTGCCGAGCGTGGCATCGCCCGTCCGGTCCTGCTGGGCAACCCGGAAGAGATCCGTCGCGTTGCCGAACAGCAGGGCGTGGTACTGACCGACCGCGTCGAGATCATCGACCCGGTTGCCGTGCGCGAGCGCTATGTGGCCCGTCTGGTCGAGCTGCGCAAGAACAAGGGCATGACCGAAGTGGTTGCCCGCGAACAGCTGGAAGACAACGTGGTACTGGGTACCATGATGCTGGAGCGCAATGAAGTTGACGGCCTGGTATCCGGCGCGGTGCACACCACTGCCAACACCATCCGCCCGCCGATGCAGATCATCAAGACCGCTCCGGGTTCTTCCCTGATCTCCTCCATCTTCTTCATGCTGCTGCCGGACCAGGTACTGGTCTACGGTGACTGCGCGATCAACCCGGATCCCACTGCCGAGCAGCTGGCCGAGATCGCCATCCAGTCCGCCGACTCCGCTGCCGCCTTCGGCATTGAGCCGCGCGTCGCCATGATCTCCTACTCCACCGGCACCTCCGGCGCCGGCGCCGATGTAGAGAAAGTGCGTGAAGCCACCGAGCTGGCCAAGGCCAAGCGCCCTGACCTCATCATCGATGGCCCGCTGCAGTACGATGCGGCCATCATGGAGAACGTGGCCAAGTCCAAGGCACCGAACTCACCGGTTGCCGGTAAAGCCACCGTGTTCGTGTTCCCGGACCTGAACACCGGCAACACCACCTACAAGGCGGTACAGCGCTCCGCGGATCTGGTCTCCATCGGCCCGATGCTGCAAGGCATGCGCAAGCCGGTCAACGACCTGTCCCGTGGCGCCCTGGTGGACGACATCGTCTACACCATCGCCCTGACCGGTATCCAGGCAGCCCAGGCCGAGTAATCGACCGAGCTTATCCCTGTTGAAAAACCCGCCGCAAGGCGGGTTTTTTATGGCTGACGGGCAGATGTTGATCCGCGAGATCAAATCAGGATCCAGTTCGGATCCCGCCTTCTCGTTCAGAGGCCAGCCCGGCAAGGGCGGCGGGATAAGCAAACGCTCACACCCGCCAGAGGCGATTGCACAATTGCGCCCCAGCGGAGATCAGATCCAAATACTTCTTTAAGATCAGCACACTAACGTCAGACACACCGCTAATCTACAGACTTTTCCACAGCTTTTGTGGATAGTTTACCGATCATTTGAAAGAAAATGACAGACCCGGCCCACTCCCCTGCACCGCCTTGCGCCCATGAAAAAGGGGCTCCGAAGAGCCCCTTTGGACAACAAACCCGCCAGCCATCTACTCAGGGGCGCAGCGCCTTGTCGGCACGGGAGATACCGCAGACACCGGAGCGCACCACTTCGATAATCTCGTTGGTCTGGGCGGCCGTCTTGATGAAGGCGTCCAGCTTGTCGCTGGTACCCACCAGCTGCACCGTGTAGAGCTCGGGGGTGACGTCGACGATCTGGCCGCGGAAGATATCTGCCAGCCGTTTCAGCTCGTCACGACCACCACCGGCGGCGCGCGCCTTGACCAGCGCGATCTCCCGCTCGATGTGCTCACCCTCGCTCAAGTCGCATACCTTGAGCACGTCCACCAGCTTGTGCAACTGCTTCTGGATCTGCTCCAGCACCCGCTCGTCACCCATGGTGACGATGGTCATGCGCGACAGGGTGGGATCCTCGGTGGGGGCCACCGTCAGGGTCTCGATGTTGTAGCCGCGCTGGGAGAAGAGGCCCACCACCCGGCTCAGGGCGCCGGATTCGTTCTCCAGCAGAACGGAAATTATATGTCTCATGATGTTTCCCCCGCCTTGCTCAGCCACATCTCGTCCTTGATGGAACCAAACTTGAGTTCCTTGAGCACGACCGAAATAATATGTTCCATCGTCAGGTTCTCTCCGTCTTGCTCAGCCACATCTCGTCCATGGCACCGAACTTTATCTGCATCGGATAGACGTGCTCATCCGGGTCGACCGAGATGTCCATGAACACCAGCCGATCCTTCATGGCGAAGGCCTTCTCCATGGCGCTCTCCAGCTCGGCCGGATCGCTCACCGCGATGCCGACGTGGCCATAGGCTTCCGCCAGCTTGACGAAGTCAGGCAGCGACTCCATGTAGGAGTGGCTGTGGCGGCCACCGTAGAACATCTTCTGCCACTGCTTGACCATGCCCAGCGCCCGGTTGTTGATGGAGATGATCTTGATGGGCACCCCGTACTGCATGCAGGTGGAGAGCTCCTGGATGTTCATCTGCACCGAGCCGTCGCCGGTGACGCAGCAGACCACGGCTTCCGGGTTGGCAAACTGGGCCCCCATGGCGGCGGGAATGCCAAAGCCCATGGTGCCGAGACCGCCGGAGTTGATCCATTGGCGCGGTTTGGCAAACGGGTAGTAGAGGGCGGCAAACATCTGGTGCTGGCCCACGTCGGAGGCCACGAACGCCTCCCCCTTGGTCACCTTGTAGAGGGTCTCGATCACCTGCTGCGGCTTGATCAGGGTGGGGTGGGTCTCGTAGGCCAGGCAGTTGCGCGAGCGCCACTGGCCGATCTGGCTCCACCAATCCGCCAGTACCTGCTTGTCGTTGTCGAAGCCACACTCGCGGATCACTTCCAACATCTGCTCCAGCACGGTTTCCACCGAGCCCACGATGGGCACATGAGCCTGCACCGTCTTGGAGATGGAGGTGGGATCGATGTCGATGTGGACTATGGTGGCGTTGGGGCAGAACTTGGCCACGTTGTTGGTGACACGATCATCGAAGCGGGCACCCACGGCGAAGATCAGATCCGCGTTGTGCATGGTCTTGTTCGCTTCGAAGGTACCGTGCATGCCCAGCATGCCGATGAATTGCGGATGGGTGCCGGAGAAGGCCCCCAACCCCATCAGGGTCGTGGTCACCGGCAGGTTCAACAGCTCCGCCAGCTTGGTCACCAGGTGATCCGCATTGGCATTGATGGCGCCGCCGCCGACGTACATCACCGGACGCTCGGCCTCCACCAGCAGCTTGGCGGCCCGCTTGATCTGCCCCTTGTGGCCCGACTTGGTCGGATTGTAGGAGCGCAGGGACACCGTCTCGGGATACTGATAGGGAAACTTCTCTTTCGGGTTCTGCACGTCTTTGGGCAGATCCACCACCACCGGCCCCGGGCGGCCGCTGGCAGCAATGTAGTAGGCCTTCTTGATGGCGTCGGGAATGTCGCTGGCCTTCTTGCACAGGAAACTGTGCTTCACCACCGGGCGGGAGATGCCGATCATGTCGGTCTCCTGGAATGCATCCTCCCCGATCATGCTGGTCGGCACCTGGCCGGACAGGATCACCAGGGGGATGGAGTCCATATAGGCGGTCGCGATCCCCGTAATGCAGTTGGTGGCGCCGGGACCCGAGGTCACCAGCACTGTGCCCACCTTGCCGGTGGAGCGGGCGTAACCGTCCGCCATGTGCACTGCGGCCTGTTCGTGCCGCACCAGGACATGCTCCATCTTGCCGTTTTCAAAGAGAGCGTCATAGATGTCGAGCACTGAGCCACCAGGGTAGCCGAAAACGTGCTCAACTCCCTGATCTTCCAGCGCTCTAACCACCATCTGGGCGCCTGATAACATCTCCATGATAAAGCCCTCCAGGCTTTGCTCCGTTAAGCGAAAGCTATCGGCAGTCCGCTGCTTCCCGGCACCGCCGGTCCGTGCATTGTTGTTGTCTGAATACGGACCCGGCGAGTTCGGCGCTGTCGATAGTAGAAAAATAGGTTTTTTCCATCATTCACCCGAAAAGCGGGTGAAAAACCAACTTAACCCGCTTGTGAACGCTTGTCCACGGCTTTGTCTGACCAGAACAGTCATAAATTTCAAACAGCTATTAACATTCAGTGACTTGAGAAAAAGGGTGGGTACAATGCGAGGAAGTTGGGGGAATGACCAGCGGATCATGCTGTCACGGCCGCCCTGAATGGAAAAAAATAAGCCCACCGCCAGGGTGGGCCCGCAAGCCTGGCAGGGGATCAGTGATCCTCTTCCGGCTCCGCCAGCCAGATCTGCTGATCCGGATCCGTCTCCTCGCAGACCGAGATACTGACCCCCATGTCCAGCAGCTCGTGCAGGGTGAGATTGTCCGCCAGATTCATGGTATCGCCGTTTTCATTGGTAAAGCGCATGGTGTCCGTCCTCTCCTTGGTGGGATCCCTCTCAGTCTAGTCAAAGGCGCTCACTTGCGATAACCAACTGCTGTTTAGCGGGCTGCCCCCCTCCAGTTCGCTCAGCCGATCGCACACCTCTTCCGGGAACAAGGTGCGAGCCCACAGCCGGCGAGAGAGCGCCGGCACGCTCTCCTGCGCTCCGTCCGCCAGCCAGCCCGCCAGCTCGCTGGCCACATCGGGGTAGATAATCTGGCCAGGGGCGGCGGCATCCAGCCAGGCCCGCACCGCGTTGGCATCGAGCGCATCCATCAGACGGGCCAGCCCCATCAGCTCCAGGGTCTTGCTGTTGGTCAACTGCTCGAACTGGCCCCCCAGCGGCTTGACCAGCAGCTTCTTGCCAAGGGAGAGCGCCTCCGAGGCGAGCTCGAAGCCACCGTTGGTGATGACCCCGCGACAGCCGGCCAGCATCTGCTTGAACCCCTCCCTGGCCTGCGGCTCGAACGCTATGTTGCGCCACTGACTCGCGCTGCGAATGGCCGGATGAAAGCAGACGAAGCGTTGCTGGTTGAAGCGTGACAGCAGCGCTGCGATCGCCTCGGTCTGCTCAAACGGCAGATAAACCAGGATCTGCTGATTGTCGGGTGCAGGCGGGATGGCGTCTATGATGGGCGGCAGCAAGGGCTGGCCGAAGTGAAACCAGTGCAACCCAAGTGCCTGACGCACCGGTGCGAAACGGCGCATCAGCTGACGGTTGAAGCCGCTCTCCCCCCAGCGCGGAATGGGCCAGTCGAAGCTCGCCTGGTGGCTGATGGTGAGACTCGGCTTGCCCCAGCGGCGGGCGGCGTGGGCACTGATCGGCTCGAAATCGCTGATGACGAGATCGTAGTCGCGGCAGTCGAGTGCCCGCATGTCGCGCCAGAAGCGCAGCGGCGAGAGCCCCTTGAGGGTTCGCCAGCCCGAGATGGCCCCCTCGTGGCTGACGAAGGTGATGCCGGGAAAGGCACGATAATCGCCGAACTCGGCCATCTCGAAATAGCCGTCTGCGGGACGGCCGCTGAACAGATAGTCCACCTCCAGACCACGGGCTCGCAGCGCCCGCGCCAGGGTACGACTGCGGCTGATGTGACCGTTGCCAGTGCCCTGTACCCCGAACAGGATCCTCATCATTGGCCCCAGCCGAGCGCCAGCAGGGCGCAGCCACCGCCGAGCAGGGCGCCGGCCACCAGATCGCTCAGATAGTGCACCCCGAGCAGCAGACGGGACGCCCCCACCAACGCGGCCCAGACAAACAGCAAGGGGGCCCAGAGCGGGAAGCTGGCGGCCAGCACGGTTGCCATCAGGAAGGCGGCGGCGGTGTGGCCGGAGGGCAGGCTGTAGCGATCGGAAGGGGTGATGAAGACCGGCAGCCCCACCGGGCGCTGGCGCTTGAGCAGGTTTTTCAGCAGCAGGTAGAGCGGCAGCTCGAAGGCGAAGGCGAGCAGCGCCAGCTTCACCAGCTCGCGCTCGGCCTCCCCCTGCCACCAGAGCAGGGCCGCCAGCACGGCGTAGAGCGGGCCATCACCGGTCCGGGAGATGAGCCGGCTGATCCTGGCCTGTGGCCGGTTGTAGGCGTGCAGCAGGCAGATACGGCACACCTGCAGGTCCCATTGCTGGATCTTGTTCATAACCCCTCCTTCCCTGAAGTCTTAGAGCAGACTAGGGCGACGGGGTGACACTTGGTTGAACGTGGGATAACAGATTTATGAAAAAAGGGCCGAATGGCCCTTTTTGCTGTCTAGGTGGCAAATGATCAGTTCAGGGTGCCGCGCAGACCGTTTTCCATCAGACGGCAGTTGTGATCCGCCAGGCGGGCCATGAAGTGTTCATCCACAGTCAGGCCGAACACCTGCTCGTAGAGATCCTTCATCACGAACGGCTGCCACATCATGCTGAGGAAGGAGATCTTCAGCATCTCGGGATCCAGATTGTCACCCAGTTCGCCGTTGTTCTTCATGGACTCCAGCAAGGCATCGAACTGGGGCAGTTGGCGTTCCAGCAGACGGTTCAGCACAAAATCCCGACCAGGGCTTTTCTCGGTCGATAATGCGCTGGAGATGGCGGAGGTCAGCTCGCTGTTGGGCGCCATCACCTGATAGTAGGTGTTGAGCAGGTCGTTGAGGCTGCGGTTGCCGGCCTCATCGTGCCAGGCTTGGTCCAGCGGCTCGGCCACATCGCCCAGCACCGCCTTGTAGAGACCCTCTTTGCTGCCGAAGTAGTAGTGGATCATCGCCAGATTGGAGCCAGCCAGCTCGGCGATCTCACGGGTCGTCACCTTGCTGTAGGGGGTGTTGAGAAAACGCTCACGGGCGGCAGAGAGCAACTTGTCACGAATGTCAGAACGTCCGACCGGACGACCAGGTCTACGTTTTTCCATTTAATACCTCGGATAATTCAGCAAAAACTGACAAGTCGATCTGATTGCACAGATGATCGAGTACAGCAGGAATGACCAGATAATCGTGCAAGGGCCGAATATGGGACAAGTAAATTTGCACTCCTTTACAATCCGATTAAATAAACCAGCGAAATGAACCGGGTCTGCGCGGTTGACACAGCATAAAAATCTCGATATTGGTAAAAGCGTTATCGACTGGAAGGATTGATTCATCATGCGTATTGCCGCTCCGCTACTACTAATCTCCCTAATCGCGACCAGTCGCGCGGGATCCTTGTAGCCGGGCTCAGGCATAGCCGGAATTTACAAAAACCCGTGCACCCTGCACGGGTTTTTTTATGCCAACGCAGGATGCACGTCACCGAACTTAGGAAGAGGGAAGTCACATGTCAGATCGGGTCATCATATTCGACACCACCCTGCGCGATGGTGAGCAGGCTCTGGCGGCCAGCTTGACGGTCAAGGAGAAGCTGCAGATCGCCCAGGCGCTGGAACGGCTCGGTGTCGACGTCATGGAGGTGGGGTTCCCGGTCTCCTCCCCCGGCGACTTTCAATCGGTGCAGACCATCGCCCGCCACATCAAGCAGAGCCGGGTCTGTGCTCTCGCCCGCGCCCTGCCCAAGGACATCGACGCCGCCGGCGAAGCCCTGCGGGTCGCCGAAGCCTTTCGCATCCACACCTTCATCTCCACCTCCTCCATCCACGTCGAGAGCAAGCTGAAGAAGAGCTTCGAAGACGTGCTGGAGATGGGGGTCAACGCCATCAAGCATGCCCGCCGCTACACCGACGACGTGGAGTTCTCCTGCGAGGATGCGGGCCGCACCCCGATAGACAACCTGTGCCGCATGGTGGAGGCCGCCATCAAGGCCGGTGCTCGCACCATCAATATCCCCGACACCGTGGGCTACACAGTACCGACCGAGTTCTCCGGCATCATCCAGACCCTGTTCAACCGGGTACCCAACATCGATCAGGCCATCATCTCGGTGCACTGCCACGACGATCTGGGCCTCTCGGTGGCCAACTCCATCGGCGCCGTGCAGATGGGGGCCCGCCAGATCGAGTGCACCATCAACGGCATCGGCGAGCGGGCCGGCAACTGCTCGCTGGAAGAGGTGGCGATGATCCTGAAGACCCGCGCCGACCTGCTCGGGGTGCACACCAACATCCGCCACAGCGAAATTCATCGCACCAGCGCCCTGGTCAGCCAGCTCTGCAACATGCCGGTGCAGCCCAACAAGGCCATCGTCGGGGCCAACGCCTTCTCCCACAGCTCCGGCATCCATCAGGACGGTGTGCTCAAGGCGAAAAACACTTACGAAATCATCACCCCGGAGAGCATCGGCCTCACCCAGAACAACCTCAACATGACTTCCCGCTCCGGCCGCCACGTCATCAAGCACCGGATGGAGTCCATGGGCTACGCCGAGAGCAGCTACGACCTCGACGATCTCTACGGCAAGTTCCTCACCCTGGCCGACAAGAAGGGGCAGGTGTTCGATTACGATCTGGAGGCGCTCGCCTTCTTCAGCCAGATCCACGAAGAGCCGGAGCACTTCAAGCTGGAGTACCTCGGCGTGCAGAGCGGCAGCTCGGTGATGGCCACCGCCTCGGTGAAATTGAAGGTGGGCCAGGAGATCGTCAGCGAAGCCGCCACCGGCAACGGCCCGGTGGACGCGGTCTACCAGTGCATCAACCGCATCACCGGCTACGAGATCAGCATCGACAAGTACGAACTCAAGGGCAAGGGGGAAGGCAAGAACGCCCTCGGCCAGGTCGACATAGTCGCACAGTACAAGGGCCGCAAATTCCATGGCATGGGCCTGGCCACCGACATCATAGAGTCTTCCGCCCAGGCGTTGATCCACGTGATCAACAGCATCTGGCGCGCCGATCAGGTGGCCGAACAGATGGAACGCAACGTCGCAAAAACAGACAAGATCAATACGGAGAGCGTGTGAGTATGAGCAGTTATCGGATCGCAGTATTGCCGGGTGACGGCATTGGCCCGGAAGTGATGGCCGAGGCCGTCAAGGTGCTGGAAAAGGTGCAGGCCAGATTCGGCTTCGCCCTCGACTACGAGCGCCATGACGTGGGTGGCATCGCCATCGACAACCACGGCACCCCGCTGCCGCAGAGCACCATTGCAGGCTGTGAAGCGGCCGATGCGGTGCTGTTCGGCTCGGTAGGCGGCCCCAAGTGGGAGCACCTGCCCCCCAACGATCAGCCGGAACGCGGCGCCCTGCTGCCCCTGCGCGCCCACTTCAAGCTGTTCTGCAACCTGCGTCCGGCCCGCATCTACACCGGCCTCGAGCAGTTCTCGCCGCTGCGGGCCGACATCTCGGATCGCGGTTTTGACATCGCCTGCGTGCGCGAGCTGACTGGCGGCATCTACTTCGGTCAGCCCAAGGGACGTGAAGGGGAAGGCCCCACCGAGAAGGCATTCGACACCGAGGTGTACCATCGCTTCGAGATCGAGCGCATCGCCAAGATAGCCTTCGAATCCGCCCGCGTGCGCAAGGCCAAGGTCACCTCCATCGACAAGGCCAACGTGCTCGCCTCCTCCATTCTGTGGCGCGAGGTGGTGACGCAAGTCGCCAAGTCCTATCCGGACGTGGCACTCAATCACATGTACATCGACAACGCCACCATGCAGCTCATCAAGGATCCGTCCCAGTTCGACGTGCTGCTCTGCTCCAACCTGTTCGGTGACATCCTCTCCGACGAATGCGCCATGATCACCGGCTCCATGGGGCTGCTCCCATCCGCCAGCCTCAACGAGTCGGGCTTCGGTCTGTTCGAGCCGGCCGGTGGCTCGGCGCCGGATATCGCCGGCAAGGGTATTGCGAACCCCATAGCCCAGATCCTCTCCGCCGCCCTGATGCTGCGCTACAGCTTAGGGATGGAAGCCGCCGCCCAGGCCATCGAGCAGGCCGTGGCCCAGACCCTGGCCGAGGGTTACTTCACCGCCGACCTGCATCAGGCCAGCGCCCGTCACCCGGTGCAGAGCACGGCCGAGATGGGCAGCCAGATCGCCGCGCGCATCTGACCCCACGGCATCGATAACAAGGAAACCGAGCAATGGCCAAGACCCTCTATCAGAAAGTATTCGACGCCCACGTGGTCCGGGAAGTGGAAGGGGAAACACCCCTCATCTACATCGACCGCCACCTGGTGCATGAAGTGACCAGCCCGCAGGCATTCGACGGCCTGCGCGCCATGAACCGCCAGCTGCGCCGCCCGGATCTGACCTGGGCCACCATGGATCACAACGTCTCCACCACCACCAAGGACATCGCCGCCTCCGGCGAGATGGCCCGCATCCAGATGGAGACGCTGGCCGCCAACTGCAAGGAGTTCGGGGTCCGTCTGTATGACCTGAACCACCAATACCAGGGCATAGTCCACGTGATGGGCCCCGAGCTCGGCATCACCCTGCCCGGTACCACCATCGTCTGCGGCGACTCCCACACCGCCACCCACGGCGCCTTCGGCTCGCTGGCGTTCGGCATCGGCACCTCCGAAGTGGAGCATGTGATGGCCACCCAGACCCTGAAACAGGGCCGCGCCAAGACCATGCGCATTTCGGTCAATGGCAAACTGGCCGAGGGCATCAGCGCCAAAGACGTGGTGCTGGCCATCATCGGCCGGGTCGGCCACGCCGGCGGTACCGGCTATGTGGTGGAGTTCGCTGGCGAGGCCATCGAAGGGCTCACCATGGAAGGGCGCATGACGGTGTGCAACATGGCCATCGAACTGGGCGCCAAGGCGGGGATGATCGCCCCCGACCAGACCACCATCGACTACATCCGCGGCAAGGAGTTCGCTCCCAAGGGCGAGGCGCTGGAACAGGCCATCGCCTACTGGCAGAGCCTCAAGAGCGACGAAGGTGCCCACTTCGATGCCGAGGTAGTGCTCGACGCCGCCGACATCGCCCCGCAGGTCACCTGGGGCACCAACCCGGGGCAGGTGATCGCCGTCAATGAACCCATTCCGGCGCCGGAATCCTTCAGCGATCTGATGGAGCAGCAGTCCGCCCGCAAGGCGCTGGCCTACATGGACCTGCAGCCGGGCCAGAAGCTCTCCGATGTCGCCATCGACAAGGTGTTCATCGGGTCGTGCACCAACAGCCGCATCGAGGATCTGCGCGCCGCCGCCGCCATCGCCCGCGGTCGCAAGGTCGCCGCTGGCGTGCAGGCGCTGGTGGTGCCGGGCTCCGAACAGGTGAAGGCCCAGGCCGAAGCCGAGGGTCTGGACAAGATTTTCATCGAGGCAGGCTTTGAGTGGCGCCTGCCCGGCTGCTCCATGTGTCTGGCCATGAACAACGACCGGCTGCAACCGGGGGAGCGCTGCGCCTCCACCAGCAACCGCAACTTTGAAGGGCGTCAGGGCCGTGCCGGCCGCACCCATCTGGTGAGCCCGGCCATGGCTGCTGCAGCAGCCGTCACCGGCCACTTCGCCGATATTCGCGCGTTGTAATTACGAGGAGAACAAGATGACAGGCTTCAAACAGCATAAAGGGATCGTCGTCCCCCTCGACAGCGCCAACGTCGACACCGACGCCATCATTCCCAAGCAGTTTTTGCAGAAGGTAAACCGCATCGGTTTTGGCAAGCACCTGTTCCACGACTGGCGCTTCCTCGACGATGCAGGGGAGCAGCCCAACCCCGAGTTCGTGCTCAACCAGCCGCAGTTTGCCGGCGCCAGCATCCTGCTGGCCCGCGAGAACTTCGGCTGCGGCTCGAGCCGTGAGCACGCCCCCTGGGCGCTGGCGGACTACGGCTTCAAGACCATCATTGCCCCGAGCTTTGCCGATATCTTCTACGGCAACGCCATCAACAACGGCATGGTGCCGGTGCGCCTGCAGGAGAAGGAGGTCGAGGCCCTGTTCCAGCAGGTTGCCGCCCAGCCGGGCATCGAGATCGAAGTGGATCTGGAGGCCAATCAGGTGCGCGCAGGTAGCCTGTGCTTCGATTTCGAGATCGATGAATTCCGCCGCTACTGCCTGCTCAACGGGCTGGATGCCATCGGCCTGACCCTGCAACACGAAGCCGCCATCAGCGCCTTCGAGGCGAAGCAGCCGAGCTGGATTTGACCCATCAGGTGCCATAAAACGAGTAGAATCAACAGGGAGCCGAGGCTCCCTGTTTTATTGTCAGGCCAGGCTACACGCATGGCCGGCCACTTCTGCATGCCCGATGGGACACTCGAATGAAGATGACGATCGCCCTCCCCCTGCTCTGCGGCCTCTGGCTGGCGCTGCCGGTCTGCGCCGGGCAGACCTATTTCAACAGCAGCGGCGGGCAGCTCAACGTCGGCTGGCAGGACAAGGATGGCAAGGCACAGCAGCTCACCTATCGGCTGGAAGCGGGTAAGCTGCCGCCACTCATTGCCTATCGGCCGGTCCGCATGCAGGAGGACGTGCTGCAGAGCCTGCTGAAACAGGGGATGGCCGAGTTTCCCACCGTACAGTTCTCCCTCTCTCGCCCCCAGATGGAGCTCAAAATCAAGGGGCGCCAGCCCGAGCAGGTCAACAAGGCCATGGGCTGGCTCAGCCAGCAACGGGACAAGCTGGAAGCCGAGTGGCTCAAGCAGCACTATTTCCAGCCCTTCACCGCCCCCGACGGCGCCGCCGCCATCAAGCAGGACCATGTGCGCATCGCGCTGGAGAGTCGCAGCGAGCTGGCACCGCTGGCCGAGCAGCTCAAGCAGCAGGGCAGCACCGAGACCGAAGCTCGCCAGAAGACGGTGGCCCATATGCTCGACTTCGTGCAGTCCATCCCCTATCAGCTGCTCGACAGCCAGTCGGGACGCCAGGGGAAGGGCTTTTTAAGCCCGCGCCAGGTGCTGGAGCAGAATCAGGGTGACTGCGACAGCAAGGTGACCCTGATGGCCGCCATGCTGGCCCAGCTTTTTCCCGAATTGAAACAGGCCATGGTGTTCGTGCCGGGTCATGCCCTGCTGGGAGTGGCGCTGCCAGCCAAGCCGGGTGAGGCCACCCTGAACCGGGAAGGGGAAACCTATCTGCTGATGGAGCCCACCGGCCCGGCTCAACTGGCAATGGGTCAGCTGGCACCAACCAGCAAGACCCTCATCGACAGCAAGCAGCTGAGCGTGCAGCCGGTTCGCGCGGATAAATAATGCCGCCCGTCGGGCCGTCGTGAAAACCAAGGGAAATACGCCAGAATGAAATCGACCAGCGCGGGGCTGGTCGATGCATGACGAAGGGTGTGACGGCCGTCAGGCAAGGGCCTGGAACTCGATGGCCAGCAGCAGTCCATCCTCTTCTTCCAGCACCCGGATGATGCGGGCCTGCGCCTCGAAGGGGGGCAGCAGGTTGTTGTTGGTGGCCAGGCTCACCCGGATGGGTTGGCTCACATCGAGCTGATGCTCGGCGACGGCGATCCCCATGCCGTTGGCGCTGAGATCCCGGCAGACCCCTTCCAGTACCTGCTGTTGCTGAAAGATGGTGACGGGGGCATTGATTATCATGCGCTGGAAGGCGCGTCTTTCCTTGGTGCTGGTGATCACGCGAACATCCTCTGTTGTCTGACGCCGTCTCGCTGGCCCGCAGGAACAATTGTGCTGGCCTCCCCCCAAGAACGTTAATACAATGCGGTTCGTTTCTCAAACGGGGTGCGGTTTACCGCTGAGATTATACCCGTGAACCTGATCCAGATAATGCTGGCGGAGGAATTTGAGGCATGGCGCTCATTTTTTGCGCCCTCATCCGCTGGCACCTCATTGCTAAGGGAGTGCCGCTCATGAAAACCCTGCTGCTGGTCGCCACCAGCCTGCTCAGTGCCCAGGCCTTCGCGGCCGACACCCTCACCGTCTACACCTACAACTCCTTCACCGCCGAGTGGGGACCCGGTCCCAAGATCAAACAGGCCTTTGAGAAAGAGTGCGGCTGCACCCTCAAACTGGTGCCGCTGGAAGATGGCGTGGCCATCCTCAACCGGCTGCGGCTGGAAGGCAAACACAGCAAGGCCGATCTGGTGCTGGGGCTGGACGATGCGCTCGTCAGCGAAGCCAAACAGAGCGGCCTGTTTGCCCCCCATGGCAGCAAGCTGGACGGGGTCAAGGTGCCGGGCGGCTGGCAGGACGATACTTTCGTCCCCTACGACTACGGCTACTTCGCCTTCGTCTACGACCAGAGCAAGCTCAAGAACCCGCCCAAGAGCCTGAAAGAGCTGGTAGAGCGCCCGGACCTCAAGGTGATCTATCAGGATCCGCGCACCTCCACCCCGGGTCAGGGGTTAATGCTGTGGATGAAGTCGGTCTACGGGGATGAGGCACCTGCCGCCTGGGCGCAACTGGCCAAGAAGACGGTCACCGTCACCAAGGGCTGGTCCGAGGCCTACGGCATGTTCCTCGATGGCGAGGCGGACATGGTGCTCTCCTACACCAGCTCCCCGGCCTATCACCTGATTGCCGAAAACAAACCTCAGTATCAGGCCGCGGCGTTTGAGGAGGGTCATTACCGCCAGGTGGAAGTGGCCGCCAAGCTCAGCAGCGCCACCCAGGGCAAGCTGGCGGATAAGTTCCTGCAGTTCATGACAAGCCCCGCGTTCCAGAACGAGATGGCCACCGGCAACTGGATGTATCCGGTGATCGACACACCGCTGCCCAAGGGCTTCGAGCAGATGATCACCGTAGCCAAGCCGCTCGCCTTCAGCAGCGATGAGGTGGCCGCCAACCGCAAGAACTGGATCCGCGAGTGGCTGCAAGCCGTCACCCAGTGAGCCGTATCTTCGCCAGAGCGCAGGCTCGCCCCCTCTGGTGGCTGCCAGGCAGTGCCGCCACCCTGATCATCCTGCTGCTCTCCCTGGGGCCGCTGGCGGCCCTGTTGTGGCAGGCCGGGGCGCTGGCGCCCCGTACCCTGCTGGCCGACCCCTACCTGCGCCACGTGCTGGGCTTCAGCCTCTGGCAGGCACTGCTCTCCACCCTGCTGAGCCTAGGGCTGGCCATTCCGGTGGCCCGCGCGCTGGCGCGGCGCCGTTTCATCGGTCGCCGCCTGCTGCTCAAACTGTTTGGCCTCTCGCTGGTATTGCCGGTCATCATTGCCATCTTCGGCATCGTCGCGGTACATGGCAAGCAGGGCTGGTTGCCACAGCTGCTGCACGGACTGGGGCTCGCCCCCGGCAATTACCTTTATGGCCTGCTCGGCATCCTGCTGGCCCACGTCTTCTTCAACATGCCGCTGGCGGCGCGCCTGTTGCTGCAGAGCATAGAGAGCATTCCCGAGTCCTCCTGGCGCCTCGCCAGCCAGCTCGGCATGCGCTCCTCCCATATTTTCCGGCTGCTGGAGTGGCCGTTGATCCGGGCCCAGCTGCCAGGCTTGGCCAGCCTCATCTTCATGCTCTGCTTCACCAGCTTCACCACAGTGCTGGCGCTCGGGGGCGGCCCCAAATCCACTACTCTGGAGGTGGCCGTCTATCAGGCACTGCGCTTTGACTTCGATCTCGCCACCGCCGGCGGGCTGGCGCTGGTGCAGCTGCTCCTCACCGCGGGTCTGCTGATGCTGCAACACAAGTTGCAGAGCAGCCCGGCCAGCCGGATCAGCGCCCGCCGTCCCTGCCTGCGCCCGGATCGCCATCAGCCGGGAACCGGTCTAGTGGACGCCCTCGCCCTCGGGATCGGGCTGGCCGTGTTCCTGCCCCCCTTGCTGGCCATCGTGGTAGCCGGTCTCAACCCCGGCCTGCCGGGTGCGCTGACCTCAAGCAAGTTGTGGCTGGCCAGCGGCCAGTCGCTGCTGATCGCGCTGGCGGCAGGCAGCCTGGCCACCCTGCTCGGCAGTGCGCTGCTGCTCACCAGCCGTCACCTGCGTGTGCGGAATCGCAAGCGGCGAGCCGCCGCCCTGTGGGAGGCCAGCGGCTCGGTGATCCTGATGATCCCGGCGGTGGTGCTCTCCACCGGCCTGTTCATCCTGTTCATGCCGTTCGCTGACGTGTTCGCCCTCGGCCCCTGGCTGGTGGTGCTGGTCAATGCCCTGATGGCGCTGCCCTATGTGCTGCGTACCCTCTCCGCCCCCATGCAGCTGGTGGTGCGCCAGTACGACCGGCTGGCCGACAGCCTGGGGGTACGCGGTCTGCATCGCCTGCGGCTGGTGGAGTGGCCTCTGCTGCGCCGCCCGCTGGCCCAGGCGGCCGCGCTCTCGATGATCCTGTCACTGGGGGACCTCGGCGCCATCGCCATGTTCGGCAGCCAGGAGCTCACCACCCTGCCCTGGCTGCTCTATCAGCAGCTCGGCAGCTACCGGTTGACCGAGGCGGCCGCCACCGCCCTGCTGCTGCTGATCCTCTGTTTCTCCCTGTTCTGGCTGATTGAACGTGGCCTGGGAGGCAAGCATGCCGAACATTGAAGCGCACGCCCCAACCGTTTATTCGGCCGCTCCGGCCGGCCGAGCAGCCCCTTGGAGAAGAGAACATGCTGAATATTGATCAACTGGTCACCAGCTACCCGGACTGGCGCGTCAGCTTCAGCGCCACCCTGCCCAAGGGGGAGATCACCGCGCTTATCGGCCCGAGCGGTGCTGGCAAGTCGACCCTGCTCGGCATGATCGCCGGTTTCGTGCCGGTAGAGTCCGGCACCCTCGACTTCGATGGCGAGGATATGTTGCCGCTGGGCCCGGCCGCGCGACCGGTCACCACCCTGTTTCAGGATCACAACCTGTTCCTGCACCTGTCGGTGTTCGACAACATCGCCATCGGCCTGCACCCCGGTCTGCGCCTGAATGCAGCCCAACGGGCCCAGGTGAAGGATGCCGCGAGCCGGGTCGGCCTCGGCGAAATGCTCACTCGGCTGCCGGAACAGCTCTCCGGCGGCCAGCAACAGCGGGTCGGGCTGGCCCGCGCCCTGGTGCGGGGCAAGCCGCTGCTGCTGCTGGATGAACCCTTCTCGGCGCTCGATCCGGCCCTGCGCCGGGAGATGCTGGCGGAAGTGGCCAGGCTTGCCTGCGAGCAGGGTATTACCGTGCTGATGGTGTCTCACAACCCGGAGGATGCCCAGCTCATTGCCGATCAAGTGTTGTTCGTGGACGAGGGGCGCATCGCCCTGCAGGGTACGCCGGATATCCTGCACAACAGCGACCACCCCGGGCTGCTGCGCTATCTTGGACAATGACCCAAGGACACTGAACTGGTGGCGGGATCAAAAAAGGGAAGCCAAGTGGCTTCCCTTTTTCATACGAAGATAGTCAGTCAAATCAGAGGTTTTCCTCGGCGAAGGAGGCGAGCTTGCTGCGCACCACCCCGTTCAGGAAGATGTTGGCACTGCCGTCGAAGTCTTTGAAACGCTCGACGATGTAGGTCAGACCCGAGGTCACCGGGCTCAGGTAGTTGGAGTCGATCTGGGCCAGGTTGCCGGAGCAGACGATCTTGGTGCCTTCGCCGCAGCGGGTGATGATGGTCTTGATCTGGGACGCGGTCAGGTTCTGGCACTCGTCCAGCAGCACGAAGGTGTTCTGGATGCTGCGCCCGCGCATGAAGTTGACCGATTTGAACTGGATGTTGGCCTTCTCCATGATGTAGCTGAGGGACCCGCTCATGTTTTCGTCCTGCTTGTGCAGCACCTCCAGGGTGTCGGTCACCGCCGCCAGCCAGGGCATCATCTTCTCCTCTTCGGTGCCAGGCAGGAAGCCGATGCTCTCGGCGATTTCCGGGGTATTTCGGGTGACGATCACCTTCTCGTAGATCCCCTTCTCGATCACCAGCTCCAGCGCGGCGGCCATGGCCAGCAGGGTCTTGCCGCAGCCCGCCGGGCCGGTCAGGATCACCAGGTCGATGTGCGGATCGAGCAGCGCATCAAGCGCCATCCCCTGATAGACGTTCTTGGGATGAACCCCCCACGCCTTGCGGGACATCAGCCGTTCGCGCCCCAGATCCTTGATGCGGATCTTCTGGCTGTCGTGGCTGAGCACCCGGGCGGCGAAGAAGTTCTCTTCATCGATCAGGTACTGGTTGACGTGAATGCCCTCCAGCAGGTTGGCATCGATGACGTGAACGGTATCGCGGCCATGGGTCTCGCTGTCGCACTCGCCGACCCGCTCCCAGAAGCTGCCTGGCACCACCTGAAAGCCCTTGGCCAGCAGGCGGATGTCGTCGATCAGCTGGTCGCTGCGGTAATCCTCGACGTGGGCAAGCCCGGCACCCTTCGCCTTGAGCCGCATGTTGATGTCTTTGGTGACCAGCACCACCTGACGTTTCAACTCGTGCTTTTGCAGGTAGAGGGCCGCGTTGATGATGCGGTTGTCGGCCTCCTTGTCGGTGAACACCTCGGCATCCTGCGGCAGATGGTGGTCACTGAAGATGGAGATGTGACCGCTCGCCTCGCCCGCCAGCGCGACCCCCTGTGCAATCTGTTCCGGCGTTGCATCGCGGAATACATCCTCCAGCGCCCGGATGGCCACCCGCGCATCGCGGCTGACGTCCTTGTGGCGATCCTTGATGTTGTCGAGCTCTTCCAGCACCGTCATGGGGATGAGCACGTCGTGCTCTTTGAAGGAGTAGATGGCGAGGGGTTCGTGAAGCAGAACGTTGGTATCCAGGATAAACAGCTTTCGGTCCGTGTTGTCCATAAGCATCCTCCTTGGCACTGAAGGTGCCACGTGTGTGAATCTCAGATGTCATTGAAACCACACGGCCGTGACAGTTTTATTACCCCCAACGCTACGCCCGATTTTACTATCGCGCAACAAATCGCGTGTACCGCCGGTGCGTTCGAACAGAAAAGCAGCAATGAAAAAGGCCGGCACCAAGGCCGGCCTGTTGTCTGCGCTCAATCACTCAACCGCACTTGGAATCGCCGCAATTGAGACAGGTCATGCAGCCATCCTTCTGCACCAGCGCCTTGCTGTGGCACTTGTAGCAAAGCGCCGCACCGGGTGGGAAGCCGCTGCCGGCCTGCTGCTCGTCAGCTTGTTGCCGGGCTTGCAACTCGGCCTGCTTGTCGGCCAGGAACGCCTGCTGGTGTTCATCCAGCCCGGCCACCTTGAGCATGCCTATCTCGGTGAGATGGGTTTCGATCACGTTGCCAATTTCGGCGATAAGCGAGGGTACGTACTTGCCCTTGTTCCAGTAGCCGCCCTTGGGATCGAACACCGAGCGCAGCTCCTCCACCAGGAAGGTGACGTCCCCCCCCTTGCGAAACACCGCCGAGATGATGCGGGTCAGCGCCACTATCCACTGGTAATGTTCCAGGCTCTTGGAATTGATGAAGATCTCGAACGGACGCCGAGTCTCGTGTACCGTCCCCTCGTTGAGAATGATGTCGTTGATGGTGATGAACAGCGAGTGCTCGGAGACATGTTCCGGCGTCTTCAGCTTGTAGGTGGTGCCCATCAACCGCTCCGGCCGCAACACCGTCTCGTGCATGTGAACCACGTCATCCTGCACAGGGGGTTGCTGCGGTTCATCCCGGGTTTTCACCTGGTAGGCGACGATTTTCCTGTCGATTTTCTTGACCATGCGCTCGTCCTCAGAATTTACCGTAATAGCCTTCTTTCAAGGCATCGTAGAGGTTGGCAGCGGTGTGCAGCTCGCCATCGTATTCGATCTCCTCGTTCCCTTTCGCCGTGACGACCGAGCCATCCTCCAGGGTGAACTCGTACAGGGTGTTCTCCAGATCCTGCTCCTTCACCAGCACCCCCTGGAAAGCTGCCGGGTTGAACCGGAAAGTGGTGCAGCCCTTGAGCCCCGAATCCGACGCATAGAGGTAGATGTCCTTGAACTGCTCGAACGGAAAGTCGGTCGGCACATTGGCCGTCTTGGAGATGGAGGAGTCGATCCAGCGCTGGGCCGCCGCTTGAATGTCTACGTGCTGGGCCGGGCTGATGTCGTCGGCGGTGATGAAGTAATCCGGCAACCGGGTCGCCTCATCCTCGGCATAGGGCATGGCAGCCGGATTGACCAGCCCGCGGTAGGCCAGCAGCTCATAGGAGTAGACATCCACGCTCTCCTTGCTCTTCTTGCCCGGCTTGATGACGTTGCGACTGTAGTGATGGGCAAAGCTCGGCTCGATGCCGTTGCTGGCGTTGTTGGCCAGCGATAGCGAAATGGTGCCGGTCGGTGCAATGCTGCTGTGGTGGGTGAAACGCCCCCCCACCTCGGCCAGCTCGGCAACCAGGGCGGGATCCACCTCGGCCACCTGTTGCATGTAGCGGCTGTAACGGGCGTGCAGCAGCTTGCCCTTCACCTTGTCACCGAGCTTGATACCGTCTGCCGCCATCTCGGGGCGCAGCCGCAGCAGCTTGCCAGTCACCTCGAACTCCTGCTCCATGATGGGGGCCGGGCCTTTCTCCTTCGCCAATGCCAGGGACTCGCGCCAGCCGGTCAGGGCCAGTTCCTGAGATACCTGCTCGGTAAAGGCGACGGCGGCGGCAGAGCCGTATCTTATCCGCAGCATGGTGAGGGCCGAGCCGAGGCCGAGGAAGCCCATGCCATGACGGCGTTTGCTGATGATCTCCTCACGCTGCCTGGCAAGCGGTAACTGGTTGATCTCCACCACGTTGTCCAGCATGCGGGTAAAGATAGCCACCACCTTGCGAAACGCAGACCAGTCGAAGGCGGCCTGTTCGGTGAAGGGGTCGCGCACGAACCGGGTCAGGTTGACCGAGCCCAGCAGGCAGGCGCCATAGGGGGGCAGAGGCTGCTCACCACAAGGGTTGGTGGCGCGGATCTCCTCGCAGAACCAGTTGTTGTTCATCTGGTTGACCTTGTCGATCAGGATGAAACCGGGCTCCGCATAGTCATAGGTGGATGTCATGATGACGTTCCACAGCTTGCGTGCCGGCAGGGTCTTGTAGACCTTGCAGGCGACCTGCCCCAGCTCGTTGAACACCACCCCTTCCCTGTTCGGCCAGTCGGCCCAGAACACCTGAGCGGGATCGTCCAGTGCTATGCCGTCCTGCTCCACCTCCCTGGCGGTGTAGGGGGGTAATCCCCCCGAAAAACCAGGGTGCTCATAAGTAGAATTTTCCCGTACCTTGAACGCAGGAGGTTCTACATGAAA